>JALWLR010000038.1 GCA_027084065.1 Helicobacteraceae bacterium
AACTATTTTACCGGTTCTTCCACCTGATCTTCGTCCGCTTGTAAGTCTTGACGGCGGTAAGTTCGCGGTTTCTGATGTAAACGACCTTTACAGAAGAGTTATCAACAGAAACCAGCGTCTTAAGCGCCTTGTAGAGCTTGAAGCACCGGAAATTATTGTTAGAAATGAAAAGAGAATGCTTCAAGAATCTGTTGATGCACTTTTCGATAACGGACGTAGAGCCAATGCGGTTAAAGGTGCGAACAAAAGACCGCTCAAATCTCTTTCTGAAATTATCAAAGGGAAACAGGGGCGTTTTAGACAAAACCTTCTTGGTAAGCGTGTCGACTTCTCAGGACGTTCTGTTATTGTTGTCGGACCGGATTTGAAGATGGACGAGTGTGGATTGCCTAAAAAGATGGCGTTGGAGCTTTTCAAGCCGCATCTTATTGCTAAACTTGAAGAAAAAGGCTACGCAACTACGGTAAAATCCGCTAAAAAGATGATTGAAGCGCAAACAAACGAAGTTTGGGAGTGTCTTAACGAAATCGTCGATGGTTACCCTGTAATGCTCAACCGTGCACCGACACTGCACAAGCTTTCCATTCAGGCGTTTCACCCACGCCTTATAGATGGAAAAGCGATTCAGCTGCATCCGCTTGTCTGTGCTGCATTCAACGCCGACTTCGACGGTGACCAAATGGCCGTACACGTACCGCTTAGTTCAAAAGCGATAGCTGAGGCAAAAGTGTTGATGCTTGCATCTATGAATATTCTTCTTCCTGCCTCCGGTAAAGCTATTGCGACACCGTCTCAGGATATGGTTCTTGGTATATACTACATTACACTTGAGAAAAACGGCGTCAAAGGAAGCAACAAACTCTACGGAAACGTCGATGAAGTTAAAATAGCGCTTGATCATGGTTCGTTGGATATACATGCAAAAATTCGTACTCGTGTAGATGGACGCATTATCACGACAACGGCAGGGCGTTTGCTTGTTAAAGAGATCATTCCAGAATTCGTCCCAATCGATTTGTGGAACAGAGTATTGAAGAAAAAGAACATCAACAATCTTGTCGATTATGTTCAAAAAGAGGGTGGTATAGGCATAACGTCTGCATTCCTTGACAACCTCAAAGACCTTGGTTTTCGCTATGCGACTGAAGCGGGTGTCTCTATCTCTATAGATGACGTTAAGATTCCAGAAGCGAAGTATGCGAAAATTGCCGAATCAAAAGCAAAAGTCATCGAGATTCAAAAGCAGTTCGAAGCGGGTCTTCTTACTGAACAAGAACGCTATAATAAAATTGTCGATGTCTGGACAGACACGAACAACACTGTTGCGGCACAGATGATGGAGCTTATGAAAAGTGACAAAGATGGTTTTAACTCCATCTATATGATGGCGGATTCAGGTGCAAGGGGTTCTGCAGCACAGATTCGTCAGCTTGCCGGTATGCGTGGACTTATGGCGAAACCTTCAGGAGAGATTATCGAAACGCCGATTACCTCAAACTTTAAAGAGGGTCTAAATGTCATAGAGTACTTCATCTCAACTCACGGTGCACGTAAAGGTCTCGCCGATACCGCTTTGAAAACAGCAAACGCGGGTTATCTTACACGTAAGCTTGTCGATGTTGCACAAAATGTAAAAATAGTCGAACAT
>JALWLR010000039.1 GCA_027084065.1 Helicobacteraceae bacterium
TTCATCATCCCGAAGCGACATACTACAATGTTTAGAAGATTAGACTTTGATGTCTAAAAGATGAAGCGGCGCTGACTCTTTTTCCTCTTTTTTCTCCGTCGCTTTTTTTTGTGCTTGGAGATTTTCTACAGCTTCTTGTCGTTGATGTTCCCGGTCGGGATCTATTGCATGTGTCTCTTCAGGTTCTCTTACTTCGAGAATCTCTTTTTCCTTTTCATTGGCAAGATGCTGAGCGATGATGTTTTGAATTTCAATTCGACCGTTGAGGTCGGTTTTTATCGAAGCGACAAACGGGGTTTGTTGATTGACGTAGATGACGTTTCCAATCGGTCCTATTGCCATGACAAACCCCTTTTTATAGTTTTTAGAAGTAGTAGCGAAGTAAAATGGTAGAGTCTGTACCTAAAATGGTATTGTCGCCCACTCCGATAGTAAGGCGTACTTCGCCACCTACTGTAAAATGCGGATCAAGTGCGTATTCCACTCCCGCTACGGGACCGAGTAAAAAATCGGTTGTACTGACAATCCCGGTATCTTGATGCTCTATCCCGATAAAACCACCGGCATAGCCGTTAAGATTTGCATGTAGCGTTTTTGTAAATTCCAAACTGGTTCCAAGTGAATAGTTTGTTGTAGAGGGTGTGTTGTCTGGATCGATGTAAGTAAACCCAAAGTAGGGTTCTAGACGTAAATCATCCTCCAACTCTATAATGCCTCTTATCTCCGTTTTATTGTCGTTAAAGCTGACTGCAGCCCCGAACTTTGCCTCTTCATCTGCCGTTACGGGTGTGGTAAATGCTGTAAGGATTGCACCTGTTAGTAGTGCTGTTTGTAATTTTTTTCTCATTTTTTTTCCTTTTGTTATTTTGTTGTGTCTATCTCTATCGTTTTGTATTTGTTATAAAGGACATTTGCCCCATCTTGAATTTTGACTTCTCGTCTTGGTGTATAATCGACCAAAAAGCGATCTTTTTGAGGGGTGGTAAACTCCACACACAGTCTTGCCGCACTTTCAAGTACTTTTTGCGGAAGATTTTGTTTGTCTGTTTTAATGATGACATGGGTGCTTGGGCGATCTTTGAGATGCAGCCAGATGTCGCGTGCTTTGGCGTTTTCCAGCAGTTCAATATTGCCTTTTTCATTTTTTCCAAGTTGTACTTTATAGCCCTCTATGAAAAAGGTTTCGATAGAATCGCTTTGCTTTTTTTGGTTTCTTTTTTGCTGTTTTGGGAAGAGCAGATGAATTTTGGCAATCTCTTTGGCATTGCGTACCACTTCGATAAAGTTTTGCAAATGGCGTATTTTTGAGCTGAGAGACTCTTTTTCTATATGAAGGTTGCGTGCCCGCTGTTTGAGCTTTTTAGCGCGCTTAAAGAGCTCTTGGGCTATCTCTTTTGGTTGGGCGTAGAGCTTGCTTGGCTCTATTGTGACATCTTTACCGTTATAGTCTTTTAGCGTGAGTGTTTTTGTGTAGGGCTCAATGGTATGGAGGTTGGTAAGAACGAGGTTACCGTGATGTTCGGCTTGTTGTGCCTCTTCTAACAGCTCCTCTTCATTTTCGAGTTTGTTATAAAGTTTTGTTAGTTTGTCGAGCTTTTTTTGTAAAAAAGAGATTTTTTGTTTTTTGAGACTCTCAAGGCGTTTGGAAAACTCCTCTTCATAGGTTTGAAGTAAAAAGCTTTTTATATCTTCTATGGGGTACTCTTTGGGCGTAAATTCGGGTTTTGGCAGCGGCAGAAGTTTTTGTCCCACTTTGACTTCACGAAACGAAGAGTAGATGTCTACATGGCGAAGCGCTTCTAAAACAGTTTCATTCTCATCGAGGATGATGACATTGGTGTGCTTACCGGTAAATTCAAACTGCAAAAAGGTGCGCTCTTTTTTGTATGCAGAAGCGAGTAGTGTTGTGAAGCGAAGTATTTTGTCATCGTTTAGAAGCTCCACATTTTCTATTTCCGAACGATTGAAACGCTTTGCAAGCATAACATCAAAAGGAGCGTTGTAGACTTTGCTGCGTGTTAGCGGCTCTTTGGTCATAAATATTTTTGAGTTGGATTTACGCATGTCGAAGTAGAACTCCTCATCCTTGTCAAGGACAAGTTTAATGAGGTTGTCATCGACTCTGTAGGCTGCAGTTATCTTTTTGAATTGACGCAAATAGTCGGCAATTTGGCGTAGATGAGAGAGTTTCATGCTTGGATGCCTAAAAATTCGTCTATAAGATCGAAATGACGAGCTATGCCGTTAAAAGCATGGTTTCCACCCTCTTCGATGAGCATTTTTGCACCCTTAAGCTCCTTTGCGGCTACCTCCCAGTTAAGTGTTTCATCTCCTTTTTGTAGCATAACAAACAGATTTTCAAGCGTAGGTTTGGTCACGACGAACTCATCAAGCATCTTTATATGCTCCTCCTCCCAGCAAAAGCGACTTTTCCCGTCATAGTAGCAGTTTTGCTCGCCGAGTACTTTTTTGAGTGTTTCTTGAGGATGTAAGGAGGGATTGATAAGAACGGCTTTAAGGTTATATTTGCGTGCTAAAAAGAGAGCGTAGTAGCCACCTAGCGAAGAGCCTATAAGCTTGAGATCTTCACAGTTTTGAATGATCTCCTCTAGTGTTTTTACGGCGAGTTCGGGGATAAAACTCAAAGAGGGTGCTAAAAATTTTTCGCCGACCCCTTTATAGTGCTGTCGAAAGATTCGTGCTTTTTCTCCTTCGCCGCTACTGGCAAAGCCGTGTATATACAAGATCATTTCACTCTCCTTGAATCGTTATGACTATTTCTCTGCTACTTGCATACTCTCTATGCTCACCTAGGTAGATCCCTTGCCATGTTCCAAGGTTGAGTCTGCCGTGTGTTACGGGAATGCTCAGATGCGTTCCAAGCAGCGCATTTTTGATGTGTGCCGGCATATCGTCACTCCCTTCGTAGATGTGAATGTAGTAGGGTTTGTCATCTGCTATATCGCGAAAGAAGTTTTCGAAATCTTCGCGCACACTGGGGTCTGCATTTTCATTTATAGAGAGACTTGCGGATGTATGTTTTAAAAAGAGATTGACAAGACCTGTTTGTATACCAGAGCTTGCGACTATCTTTTCGATTTCATCAGTAATTATATGAAACCCCCTGCGCAAGGCAGGAAGTCGTATGCTCTTTTGATAGATGCGCATTTAGCATTCGGTTTTTAAAACCGCTCCGTTGCTGGCATTAGAGACTAAAAGCTGATAGCGTTTCAGCCATTTTGAACGTACAGGTTGTTTGTATGGTTTCCAGTTTTGACGTCTACGCTCTATCTCCTCCTCACTGACATTGAGTTGTAGAAGATGGGCATCGACATCAAGCTCTATCTCATCGCCATCTTCTATAAGTGCTATCAGTCCGCCCTCAGCCGCTTCCGGGCTTACATGCCCAATACTGGCACCTCTTGTAGCTCCGCTGAAACGACCGTCTGTAATGAGTGCCACACTCTCACCAAGACCCATACCCATAATCAAGCTCGTAGGCGAGAGCATCTCTTGCATCCCCGGTCCTCCTTTTGGACCTTCATAGCGGATGACGACGACATCTCCGGCTTTTACTTTGCGCCCCATAATGCCCTCTATCGCCTCTTGTTGCGAGTTGAAGCAGATTGCACTACCTTTGAATTGACGCATGCTTGGTGCGATTCCAGCTGTTTTGACGACCGCACCCTCTGTTGCCAAATTTCCAAAGAGGATGGAAAGTCCTCCTACTTTGGAGTAAGGATTTTCTATAGGATGGATGATTTGCTCATCGAGTATCTTCGCATCTTTAATGCGTTCTCCTATCGTCTCGCCCGTTACCGTAGGGTTGTCAAGATGCAGCAGACCGCCTCGTTTGCTTATTTCGTGCATGACGGCATTGACACCGCCCGCTTTGTTGATGTCTTCCATATGAACTGTTTCAAGCGATGGCGAGATTTTTGCGATATGAGCTACATTGTTGGCTATGTCGTTAATTTTCTCTATTGGGAATTCGACTTCTGCCTCTTTTGCAATGGCAAGCATATGTAAAACGGTATTGGAGCTTCCGCCCATTGCCATGTCTACGACAAATGCGTTGTGTACCGCTTTTTCATTTAGAATGTTTCTGAGATTATGTTTACCATCATCATTGTTTTTTGCCATTTCGACTATGCGTTTAGCCGCTTTTTTGACCATCTCGATTCGCTCCGGCGTCATTGCTAGTACCGTTCCATTACCCGGCAGTGCTATACCCATAGCTTCGCAGAGTGTGTTCATGGAGTTTGCCGTAAACATTCCAGAACAGCTTCCCCCGCTTGGGCACGCTTCACACTCTATCTCATAGAGCTCCTCTTCACTCATATTTCCTTCATTGAACTCTCCGACTGCTTCGAAAGCTGTTGCAAGGTCGATAGGCGTACCATCTTTTTTATGACCTGCAGGCATAGGACCGCCGGAGACAAAAACAGTTGGAACATTGACGCGAAGTGCACCCATAATCATCCCCGGAACGATTTTATCGCAGTTGGGGATGCAAAGAAGTGCATCGAGTTTGTGTGCATTCATAACCGTTTCGATACTGTCGGCGATGATCTCACGGCTTGGCAGACTGTAGAGCATGCCGTCATGCCCCATTGCGATTCCGTCATCGACACCGATAGTGTTGAACTCAAACGGTACACCACCGGCTTCGCGGATGGCATCTTTGACTATGCGTCCATACTCCTGAAGGAAAAAATGCCCCGGAATGATGTCTATGTAGGAGTTTGCCACTCCTATGAAGGGTTTGTCGAAATCTTCGTCTTTTAGCCCAGTTGCACGTAGGAGTGAGCGGTGAGGTGTTCTCTCAAATCCTTTTTTTATTATGTCGCTTCTCATGAAAAACCTTTAGTGTAAATAGTGTCCAAATTATAGCACGAAAGGAAAAATGAATTTTTTACAAAAAAATTCCAAAAAACTCTTTACATTTAACAAAAAACGAGCTATAATTCCACCCACTTAAAATAAGTATCTCCATTTTATGCGGGAGTAGCTCAGTGGTAGAGCACGACCTTGCCAAGGTCGGGGCCGCGGGTTCGACCCCCGTCTCCCGCTCCATAAAATCATTATTTATTTTAAGTTAACGAAAAGTTCGAAAAAAGTCTTGCCCGGGTGGCGAAATTGGTAGACGCAAGGGACTTAAAATCCCTCGCCCGTTTGGGCGTGCCGGTTCAAGTCCGGCCTCGGGCACCATCGTCACTCGGAAATGGTGCCATCGCCAAGTGGTAAGGCCGCAGCCTGCAAAGCTGCTATCCCCAGTTCGAATCTGGGTGGCACCTCCAACTTTTTACTTTCTATGTGGAGCTTTGGCTGAGTTGGTCGAAAGCACCGGTTTTGAAAACCGGCGAGGGTAACACCTCCCTGGGTTCGAATCCCAGAGGCTCCACCATCTATCCATTTAAAGCAATCCAACAAAGACTAAATAACCTCCTAAAGCATGGACTTTAAAGCCTCTTTTTAATTTAATGCTCATTCTAATATCAAGTGCAATTGGCGTGATAAATGTGTCAAAGGGAGAGTGAAATTTAGCAGTTTTTTAATTTTGTAGAGCAAGGCAGATAGGAGTGAAGTATGAAGTTCCAAAAGCGCCTAGGCTTTTGGAAAGAGGCGGCTTATTGATGCTCAATAGCTTCGAGCATTTTTAGACCGGCTTCATTTACGCTGTTTTTGCCAAGATATTTCGCTTCGCGTGCAGCGATGTACGCTTTGTCGAAAACTTCATGATGCAAACCGCTTCTTTTGACGGCTTCTTTGATGTTTTTCGGCTCGATTCGAACTTTTTTCTCTTTGACATACATGCTGCCTGTTTCGGCAATTGCTTTGACGACACGGTAGATAGTAGGATTCACAGGTGCTCCAAAACCTTCCGGAACGCCACTCATGGCCTCATCCATAATTTCTCCGTATTTTGTTTCAACAACATGTCCGTCACAAAGAATTTCGATGAAACTTCTTGCTTCTAGTTTATCCAGAGCTTCAAGAGCGCGAATTTGCTCTTTGTCATCTTTGCCTTCAAGAATCTCTTCTACACTCATTCCACTTGATGGAATTGTTTTGAAAATATCCATCTCAAAACGTGTCATAAACGGCATTTTTTTCTTTTGAGCAAGTGTTTCATAAAGTTCACCGGAGCGGCTTGCTTCATATGTGCCCAAAATGCGCTCTTTTATGGCTTCTTCTATCCACTCTTTGTTTGGTGCACTGAACATTTTATTTGCCAAAGTCAATGTTTTGACACTCCATGAGTGAATTGAGCGCTCATCCTCCTGATCACGAATGACTTTTTGTCCATCTTCAGTTACTACATATACACTCTTTCCGTTTTTAGAAAGTGTCTCTTCGACTAGCCCGAACGCTTCAAGACTGTAGAGGTATTCATGAATGTCGAAATTGCTTTCAAACCACTGTAGCATCTCTTTTGCTTCGGCGAATTTTTTTGCAATTTCTTGCTTTTTCTTTGGCATTTCATTGAGTCTTCTACCATATTTTTCAATGATTTTTTTGTATTCGCGTACTTTTCTATCGTACATCTCGCGTTTGATCTCTTCGAGAGTCGGTACCTCTTCTGGGTTGCTAGATGTTTTTTCGTCCCATATTCTTTGAATAGCTTTGAGTGTTTCGACTTCTTCTTTCTCTATCGCGAAAGATTTTAGTGGTGCATCTGCATAGTCTTTGAAGATTCTAAAGGCTTCAAGTGCTTTTTGTCCCGCATGAGAAAGGCGATCGACATCTTCAAGGTAACCAAGCTCTTCAAGCTCTGTAAGTGACTCAAGTGTGATTTCTTCTCCATCAGCGATTCGTGCGATGTCTTCAAGGATAGAGATATCAAGTACGCTTCCCTCACTTGCAAAACCACCATATGTAAGAGTCTCTTTTACAGCCTGTCCAAGATGCGTGAAAGCGAAATGCTCTCCTGCAGGTACACTAAACGCAATGAGTCTCATAGCTTCAAGAAGCTCTTTTTTATTGCCCTCTATCGGAAGGTAGTGTGCATTTGTCGGTCCCATAGGTGAGCGTCTTATAAATGCTGCCATTTCGGCATCTATAGTAAGCTCCGGACGTGAAGTCATATATGCTTCATATACGTTGAGTGCGGCATCGCTTAGTGTCGCATCTTCATTTGCAAAGCCTCTTTTTTGCAAAGCCTCTTGTGTTACGGATGTCGTTTTGTTTTTGTTTTTTGCAGCAGCATCGATCATAGCGATAATTTCACTGCCAATCCATTTGAAATTCTCTTTCCAGCTCTCAATATCTTCAGCTTTATAAAGTGACTGTAAAGTTTTCGCTATCGCTTCGCCGGCATATGTAAGTTCAACTTCTGCAGGTATAGGGAATCGCACCAAACCACCGAGGTTAAGCTCCTCTACCGCTTCATTGTTGAGTGCTTCGACTCCTGTTATTTTCCCGCCTTTGTCGGCAAGATCAAGCAATATTTTCGCTGCTTCTTTTTTTATTATCATTTTTTCTCCTCCTATAATACATTTACACTTTCCATCACTCAAAGAGGATGGGAAATGTAAAAAAGTTGTGTTAGCATAAAGACGGTTGATGTAACTGCTTTATGCAATTCACAGTCAATGGCACTGGATAAG
>JALWLR010000040.1 GCA_027084065.1 Helicobacteraceae bacterium
TAATTGTCGCACTCGATTCGAAAAACAAAGCCGATCTCGAAGCGATGGGAGCTCAGGGAGTATTGAAGCTCGGTGACTTCGGTTACCACGGCGCAGATGTTCCCGACCCCTACTTTTTCAATGGATTTGAGGGGTTCGAGGAGGTATATGAAATGTGTGAAATATGTACAAGGAATCTTATAGATGAATATAGCAAATAACATTACGGAACTCATAGGCAACACACCGCTGGTTCGACTCAACGAACCCTCAAAACAAAGTGGGGCGGTTATTTTGGGAAAATGCGAGTTTATGAATCCCACAAGCTCGGTCAAAGATCGTATAGGTTTTAATATGATCCGTCGTGCATTGGAGAAGGGACAGATAGATAAAGAGACAACTATCATCGAACCTACAAGCGGTAATACCGGTATAGCACTTGCTGCTAACTGCGCGGCACTTGGTTTGAAGCTGATTTTAACGATGCCGGATTCAATGAGCGTGGAGCGTAGAAAGCTTTTAAAGGCGCTGGGAGCCGAGCTTGTGCTCACTCCCGCAGCCGAGGGAATGAAAGGGAGTATAAAAAAAGCCCAAGAGCTCAAAGAGAGACTTGCAAAGGCAATCATTTTGCAACAGTTTCAAAATCCTTCCAATCCGGAGATTCACGAGCTGACAACTGCACGCGAAATTTTGCGTGACACAGATGGTAAACTCGATGCATTTGTCGCGGCTGTCGGAACAGGCGGTACGATAACGGGAACGGGACATGTTTTGCGTAATGAACTTGGAAATGTTACGATAGTCGCCGTAGAGCCAAAGTCCAGTCCGGTTTTGAGTGGAGGTTTGCCGGCACCGCATAAAATTCAGGGAATCGGTGCGGGGTTTGTTCCCGATATAGTCGATACTGCTTTGTTTGATGAGGTAATTCAGGTGAGCAATGAGGATGCCTTTGCAACTTCAAGAATGCTTGCCAAAAAGGAGGGGTTGCTTGTGGGGATAAGTTCTGGTGCAAATGTTTATGCCGCAATGACACTGGCAAAACGTCCGGAATTTCAAAATAAAACGATAGTGACTGTTTTGTGCGACACTGCAGAGCGCTACCTCTCTACCGAATTGTTCGATGAGTGAGTTTTTTGAAACTATTTGTATTGACGAGGGTAAAGCCAAACATCTTGCATACCACCAAAAACGCTACGAAGCGACATTAAAAGCGTATAATGATGCTTCCATCGTCTCTTTGGCGGATGTGATCTCTCCACCTCTTAAAGAGGGTCTGCAGCGATGTCGTGTCGTTTACGACAAAGAGGGTGTTTTGCATGTAACGTTTTCTCCCTATCAGCCAAGAAAAATCACTTCACTTAAAATCCTCTCAAGTGATATAGAGTATCCGAAAAAATCTACCGACAGAAGTGCACTAGAAGAGCTTTTCAAACAGCGAGCGGAGTGCGATGAGATTTTAATAGTCAAAGAGGGATACATTCGCGATACATCCATAGCCAATGTAGCGTTTTTTGACGGTTTTCGTTGGCTTACACCGAAAAATCCTCTTTTAGCCGGTACAACACGGGCACGACTTTTGGATGAGGGGCGTCTTTTTGAAGCGGAGATAAAAGTAGAAGATATAGCCTCTTTTGAAAAGATGGCTCTACTCAATGCTATGATCGATTTCGCTATAATATCGATAACAGATCACACAAAGGATAAAATAGTTGTTAAGCAGTATAACCAAAGAGCGTGATTTCGCATTGATGATGAAGCAGCATCTACTGGACATTTTAGGCTATCTTTTTGAAAAAAACCAAAACTTCGGCATTCTGTGCAAAATCAGTGAGGTGTCGTTCAACCCGGAGCTTCCGGAGTACATGCAAGACTCTTTTTCTCATTTGACACTCTTCTTTTTAGCGGGATATACGTTTGAGAGTGCATATATCGAGGGGGATTATCTGATTTTTGAAGCGGGATTTGGGAGTGAAAACTTCGGCAGTGTCGTGAGTGTACCGCTGCTTGCGATTATGCAGGTGGTTGTCGAGGAGACGCCGATTTTTCTCAATCTCTCAGAAGTTTCGACTGAAGAGCTCGCTACTGAGAAAAAAGAGGTCGAAGTCGATGAAGAGAGTCTAGAAGCCTCTATGAATGTTTTTCTCTCCAATCCGGAGAACCAAAAGTTTTTCGATAAAGATAAAAAGAAGTAGCAA
The DNA here is from genome assembly GCA_027084065.1 of Helicobacteraceae bacterium. GTDB lineage: Bacteria > Campylobacterota > Campylobacteria > Campylobacterales > Sulfurimonadaceae > S012-15. Next base: position 2,175 of record JALWLR010000040.1, read on the forward strand.
TCTCCGCTAAGGAGATTAGGCTATTTTGTTTAAAGAGAGTAGATAGTTGACGATATTGTGGATAAATACGTCATGTTTTCGCTCTTTGAGATAGGCGATGTAGAGTTTACGCTCTATTTTATGTCCTCTAAGACGTGCTTCGAAGAGTCGTCCGGCTTTGACTTCGTTTTTAATGACATGTCTGCTCATAACTGAAACGAGTGGTCGTTCTGCATGTGGGTCGGAGTTGAGAATTGTCTCTTTGATGGAAGTTGGCGATGTAAGCACCCCCAAAACGTTAAAATCGCTACATGTAACCTCCAGCTCTTCAAATACCTCACTGACAAGCTTTCTTGTGTGACTTGATTCATCTCTGCATATCCAGTCGAAGTTGTAGAGATCTTCAGGTTTGAGTTGTCTTGGCAGTGGCTGGTTGGAGAAAAAAACAAGCTCGTCATCCAGCCATTCACGGTAGTATATGTCATCTAAAAAGATGGGTGATTCAATCAGTGCGAGATCGATTTTTCGATCTTCTAGCTCGTCGATGATCTCTTGGGAGAATCCCGTGTGCATGTAGACTTCGTTTCCAATGCGCTTTTTGATTTCGTTGAGGTAGTTTGGCAGTATGTAGTTGCCTATTGCATAGGAAGCACCAATGACGAACGTGAACTCTTTGTTGACGATTTTAAGAAGCTCTTTTTCACTGTTTTGGATGCATTTTTCAAGCTTTTGAACGATGCGGTAGAGATCTTCTCCCTCTTTTGTGAGTAAAATACCGTTTTTCTTTCTCTTGACTATTTTTGTATCAAGATAATCTTCAATGAACTTGATCTGTTGTGTAACTGCCGGCTGAGAAATTCCCAATTTTGCGGAGGCTTTGGAGAAGCTTTTCTCCTTGATAACCATCAGAAATGTTTGTAATTTCGCAAAATCTCTAAGCATAATAATTCCTATAAGGGTAGTTTATAGTTGAAATTATAACCCAATATTATAATAATTACAATAGTTTGTAAAAAATTTTGAAAAAAAAGTAAAAAAATAGGGTATAATATCTTAATTTCAAACGTAAATTTGCGACATAAAGACCGAGAAAATGGAAAAACTCTTTGAAAATCTCAATGACGACCAAAAAAAAGCGGTAGAGACGATTGACGGTCCTTTGCTTATACTTGCAGGTGCGGGTAGCGGAAAGACGACGACAATCGTTTCACGCCTTGCATATTTGATCGACCATGTAGGCATTCCGGCATCAAACACGTTGACACTGACATTTACCAATAAAGCGGCAAAAGAGATGCGCGAGCGTGCGCTCTCTTTGATACATAGCGATACCTACCCCCCACTTCTGTGTACCTTTCATAAATTCGGTCTTCTTTTTTTGAAATTTCATATCCACCGGCTTGGCAGAAAGAACAACTTTGTCGTTATCGATACCGACGATAAGAAGAAGATTCTTAAAAAACTCAATTCCGAACTTCCTATGCCGTTGCTTGCCGGAGAAATATCACGTTATAAAAACTCTCTTCTCTCTCCTGATGAGGCATATAGGCAAGCGGAGTTTTTCAACTATCAGCAAATTGCCAAAGTGTATGAGGAGTATGAGAAGTATCTACAAGAGAACAATCTTGTCGATTTTGATGATTTGCTTGCACTTACTTACAAAATCTTGGATGAAAATCCCGACTTGGCTCTGGAGACGTCACAAAAATATCGCTATATTATGGTCGATGAGTATCAAGATACGAATGAGTTGCAATTGATGCTGCTTAAAAAGCTCTGTAGCGAGCATAAAAATTTATGTGTAGTCGGGGATGATGATCAGAGTATTTATGGATGGCGTGGAGCGCACATTCGAAACATTATAGAGTTCGATCGTGATTTTGTCGATGCGGAAGTGATAAAGCTGCAAAAAAACTACCGCTCAACCAATCAGATACTCAAAGTGGCAAACACGCTGATAAACCACAACAGAAGCAGACTAGGTAAAGAACTTGAGTCCACCAGGGGAGACGGAGAGGATGTACTAGTACTCAACTCTTCGGATGAAAATGAAGAGGCAAGGAAAATAGCGCGTCATATTCAAAAACTCATAGAGGGTGGTGTGCGCCCAAGTGATATTGCAGTGTTGTACCGCGTCAATGTTCTTTCTCGTTCACTTGAAGAGGGTTTTAACCGATCCGGAATCAATTACAAGCTTGTCGGCGGCCTTCGTTTTTACGATCGTGCGGAGATCAAAGATCTTGTCAGTTATCTTCGGGTAATGGTCAATTTTCATGACGATTTTTCGCTTAAGCGCATCATCAACAAGCCAAAGCGCGGTATCGGCAAAGCAAGTGTAGAAAAGATAGAACTTGCCGCACACACAAGCGAAAAATCCATTTTTGAATATTTAGAGAGTGTTCCACATGCAGAACTTGAAGCACTGGTAAAGAAAAAAAATGCCGCAACGTTGAAAAAATTCGTTGGAGACATTCGTTTTGTAGCGGAGTCGGCAAAAAACTCAATGTATGATTTTATCGATCTGCTGGAGGAGACCTTTCATATCAAAGATATTTACAAAAATACGCCTGACGAGGTGGAAAAAACGCTCAATATCGATGAGTTCTACGGACTGTTTCGGGATTTTGTCAAAAACAATCCCGAAGCGGAGCTTATAGAGTTTCTTAACGATATTTCACTCCAAAGCGATCAGGATGAGGTTGAGGGAGAGAGTATATTTATGATGAGCATTCATGCCGCAAAGGGGCTTGAGTTCGGTCATGTCTTCGTTGTGGGATTGGAAGAGGGCTTTTTGCCAATTATTGGAGAGGGGAGTGACTTGGAAGAGGAGCGGAGATTGGGCTATGTCGCCTTTACGCGGGCCAAAGACTCCTTGACGCTTTCACATGCAGCAAGCCGATTTTACAAAGGGCGCAGAAGCGAGCTGGAGAAGAGTCGCTTTTTTAATGAAGCGGGACTTTGTGAAGGCTCGCTCAAAGTGGAAAAAAGTGCCAATTTCAAAAAGGGAGATCTTGTACGCCATAAAATCTTCGGTGCTGGACGGGTTGTTGGTGTCGGTAAAAGCGGAAAAGAGTTCAAACTCTCCATCAATTTCGGAGGCACGAAAAGAGAGATTTTGGCGTCGTTTGTGGAGAAACTGTGAATAGACTCTTTGTCGCATACAAACCCGAAGGAATCGGTTCGAACGCTTTTTTAGGAAAGCTTAAACGCAAGTATGGTGTAAAAAAAGCGGGATTTTCCGGAACACTCGATCCTTTTGCCAAAGGTGTGCTTGTCATAGGATTTGGCAGCTATACCAAACTTTTTCGTTTTTTAAACAAAACTCCAAAGACATACCGTGCTACACTGTGGCTTGGTGCGAAAAGCCCCTCTCTAGATACGGAAAATATTCAAGAGGTAAAAATAGTTCCGCCTCTGGATGAAAAAATATTGGCAGAGACAATAGAGAGTTTTCAGGGAAATTTACGCTATACACCGCCGATGTTTAGTGCCAAAAAGATAGAGGGACGGCGTGCTTATGACCTGGCACGCGAAGGAAAAAGTGTAGAGCTCAAAGAGGTAAACTCGACCATTTATGATATAAAAATGCTGCACTATATGCACCCTTTTGTCACTTTCGAAGCGACAGTGAGCGAGGGAACCTATATACGTTCGTTGGGCGAGTTGATTGCCAAAAAATTTGCTCTTGAGGGCTCTTTGAGTATGCTGGAGCGTTTGCGTGAGGGGAAATTTGTCTATGAGGATGAAAAAGCGCTTGACATTCGTGATGCTCTTGCCATTGAAAAGAATATCTACACCGGAGAGTTTGACAATCTCAAATATGGAAGGAAACTTGCTTTAGAGGATTTTACCAATCAAAAAGATGGATACTATTTTGTAGATAGTGGAACTTTTTTGTCTGTCATTCGCATCGAAAATGGACAAGTCAAATATGAATTAGGGAGAATAGAGTGTTAGTACTGGCAAGAAAAACGGATGAGTCGATCATAATAGGAGACGATATACACGTCAAAATAATTTCTATAGAAAAGGGTGTCGTCAAACTCGGTATAGATGCACCGGCAGATGTTTCCATCATTCGTGAAGAGCTGGCAAGAGACATTGCGAAAATGAATAAAGAGGCATCGTTACATGCAGAAGATGGCAACTTAGAGGATCTAACCAAGCTTATAAAAAGATGAGTTACAAAGCTTACGCCAAAGTCAATATTTTTTTAAAAATAACAGGAACAAGAGGTAACTATCATACGTTGGCTTCACGTTTTATGCGTGTTGAAAATTTGTATGACGAACTGGAGTTCATCCCCAATCGAAGCGATGCTTTTTTGCTTGATGGAAATTTCGGTTGCGAAACGCGACAAAATACCATTTACAAAGCTTATGCAGCGTTGCTTGATTATACAAAAAGTAAAGAGCTTAAAGAGTTTTTTATAAAAAACGGTGTGGGAGTGCAAAAGCGCATTCCCGCTTTTGCCGGTCTTGGCGGAGGCAGTAGCGACGCGGCGACTTTTTTGCATATGTGCAACGACTCGTTGGCGCTTGGATTACGCACGAAAGAGTTGAGTGAAATTGGAGCGAAAGTGGGTGCGGACGTTCCTTTTTTCATCTACAACTTTGCAAGTGCGAATGTAACGGGCATTGGAGAGAATGTCGAGCGTTTTGATGAGTCTCCTTTGTCGCTGGAACTCTTCACACCGAAAATAGAAATCTCCACACCGGCAGTCTATAAGCGTTATAAAGAGCGTTTTTTTCGTCCTATATCACTGGAAAAAGAGAAAAATCTGCTTCAAAAGAGCTCCCAAGAAGCATTGAGTGAAATGAGTAAAGAAGAAGCGAACGACTTGTATCTACCAGCACTTGAACTCTATCCAGAGCTGCACGAGTATGCACAAGAGGGATGGTTTTTCAGTGGTAGCGGCAGCTCCTTTTTTAGAGCTTTCTAATCTTGCATGTGATAATATTGTAACTGAATTTAAAATAAAGGCTTCTTATGAAAATAGCAAATTTGTTGGTAGCAGGCAGTATGCTTTTTGGTGCGTCGGTATATGCACAAGAGGAGATAGAGCATCATGAAGCGGAAACACCCTATTATGTAACGGTCAAAGGGATGTATGCTTTTGGTGAAGACTATGAAAATGAAAAGGGTGATGCCGGTTACGGAATAGGTATAGATTTAGGATACGAGCTGGGGCATGGTCTGGCTGTTGAGCTGGATGGAACCTATGAAAGTACCGATGTGGAAGTATCAGGCGATACGGCGGCAATCGACTACTATACAACCTCACTTGACTTGGCTTATGTCTATGAAATAACGGAAAAATTCGGTCTGCTTGCCAAAGTAGGTGTGGAGTATGAGTATGAAACAGCAGAGGGTGAAAGCACTGACGATACGGGAATCTCCTACGCAGTGGGTATGGAGTATGTCTTTAATAAAAAGTATAACGGTGTTATAGAG
>JALWLR010000041.1 GCA_027084065.1 Helicobacteraceae bacterium
ATCTTGGTGGAGCCAATGCAATGGTTATGCCAACACCGATGCTCAACATCATCAACGGTGGTAGCCATGCCGACAACTCCGTCGATTTTCAAGAGTATATGATCATGCCTATCGGTTTTGAAAACTTCGCAGAAGCACTACGCGCAAGCGCAGAGGTATACCATAACCTTAAAAAAATCCTCCACGATATGGGTCACAGTACGGCACTCGGTGACGAAGGTGGTTTTGCACCCAACCTCAGCTCCAACGAAGAGCCTATAGAGGTCATTATGCAAGCGATTGAAAAAGCGGGTTACAAACCAGGTGAACAAATAGCTATAGCACTCGATGTAGCGGCAAGCGAACTGGTTGTTGAGGGTGACTACACAAAAGGCTATAGACTAGAGAGCGAAAACAGAACCGTTACAAGTGCGGAACTGGTAGATTATTATGTCGATTTATGCGAAAAATATCCTATTGTCTCCATCGAAGATGGTCTTAGCGAAGATGACTGGGACGGTTTCAAACTGATGACAGAGAAACTGGGCGAAAAAATTCAGCTCGTAGGAGATGATCTTTTCGTTACTAACGCGAATATTCTTGCTGAAGGCATCCAAAAAGGAATTGCAAACGCTATTTTGATAAAACCAAATCAAATAGGCTCTGTAAGTGAAACGATGCTTACCGTCAGACTCGCTCAAAGAAACGGCTACAAGTGTGTTATGAGTCACCGAAGTGGTGAGAGTGAAGATGCGTTTATCGCAGACTTTGCCGTAGCACTCAACTGTGGGGAGATCAAAACAGGATCAACTGCACGTGGAGAGAGAACGGCAAAATACAATCGTCTTCTTGAAATAGAGCAGGAGATCCTTTATAGCGAATACCTTGGGCAAGAGCTTTTCTCCTAGTGGTATAAGAAGATGAAAGAGGAGGAGTTTGAGCTAGAGGATAGCCGAGACATTGTCGAACGCTATCTCGGTCTCTCTTTAAAAACTTTTCTTCTTGCGGTAACTTTTGTTATACTTATGGGAATATATATAGGGATTATTCTCTACGGTACCAATTCCGTCAATGTGCTGTTGCGGTTACAAACCTATGAAAACTACCTGCAAGAGGAGATTCACTCCCTCAAGCAGGAGAATGCCGGATTGCAAAAAGAGTACTTTGAACTCAAAGAGATAGCCGGAGAAAATGATCCCAAAAGGTAAAAAGATGATGCAGAGTTGGAAAATCGGTTGCTCACTGCTTTTTATATTTGTGCTTACTCTGCATGCACGTGAAAACCCTTTCTTTCCTGTAACGAAAGAAAAAATTCCAAACTACTCCACCAACATCGTCAAAAAGCCACCCCCTTTTCATAGCGCAAAAGTCAACCTCCCCGATACAGCAAGAGTGCTCAAAAGCGTAACACTGACCTACCAAAATCTTGACGGTTCACTAAGTAGCAAAAGTATAGATATAGCACGCAGCATAAATTGGCATGAGCCTATTGTCATTATGCAAAAGAACAAAAAACTCACAAAAGCAAAGTCTGCTTTTACGCTTGTAGGCAAATTCCCTTTCATTCGCTTCTATGCAGCACAATACAAAATGAAAATATTAACGAAAGACCCGTTGATTCGTCATTTCAAACTCCCAAAACCCGATAGAATCGTACTT
>JALWLR010000042.1 GCA_027084065.1 Helicobacteraceae bacterium
AATCATCTTGTTTGCTAAAAGCCTTGTAGAGCATTCCTAAAATATGGAGGTGCCAAAAAATAGTATATTGAATAATTTCTGCGGGATGAATTTTGTTTTTGAGAGAAAAATAAATTATAAAGTCATGTGCGTTTAATGCTTCATATAGATCATCGTATTCAAAAAAAAGGTTGAAATTTTGTTTGTTTTTAGTTGTACGGTTGAGTAATATGGATGATAGCTTTATTGATTTGATAAACGCATGGCCGGTATCCGAATTAGAATAGTCAGGCTCTTCAAATAGATAAGTGTCAGGAAACTCATTATCGAGTTTTTTTGACCAATAAGGTTTTTTAAGAAGCTTTTGAGTGATTTTTGGATTATATGAAAGAGCCACACAATCCTCTTTTATTGGAGCTGTTTAGCTTATACTTACTCATTTCTCTCCTTTCAAATACTCTTCCCACCACCTCATCAGCTTCCTACGCTCCTCTAAAAAGTCGCTTCTAAGGTAGCTTTGGGTCACTTTGCTCCCTATAGTGTGGTGCAGTTGCGCTTCGATTGCCTCCCTGCTGCAGCCGTGCTCTTTTTGATGTTCCATCGCTATGGTCTGAAAGCTGCTTCTAAAGCCGTGCAAGGAGTGATCCGGCGCTATCTGGTGCAAAAGATTGCGAAGCGAGCTATCGGATGGCGGTTGCGTGGAGTAGGTGGGACTGCGAAAAACGTATTCGCTTATCCCGTATGTATACCGTTTTGCCTCTTCTAACAATTCCATAAGCCGTGGGGTCAATGGCAGCCTGAAATCGCTATGTTTCACTTTCATCTCTTTAGCTGGATAATGGATAATCATCTTTTCATAGTCGATGTACTCCCATTTGAGATGGATAGCGTTAGCCGGCCGCACCGCCGTAAGAGCCAAAAATTCTATAGGCAAAGCTATCATCCTGTTAGGGTGGGACTGTAGAGCCTGATAGATGGTGCGTATCCTCTCATCGGTGATAGCTTTTTGTTTAGTTGCTGTGTGCTTTGGTATGAGCTGATTGATGTTGATGCTGAGAGCCGGATTATGCGCTATGTAGTCGTTGTGCACGGCAAATTCAAAGAGGTTTTTGGTCATATTGAACACTTCGCGAGCTTTGTAAAATTTAGGGGATGTTCTCGTATCTTTACGTAACTTAACGTTTTGCACCCTTTTGACGATGGCAACGATGTCGCTTTTCGTTACCTCATCGATTTTGAGATGACCGATTACTGGGATGATGTAGTTATTGAAGTTGCCTTGGTAATTCCTCTTAAAGCGATCTGGTCCTACTTCCCCTTTTTTATGCGCCAAAAACTCTTCTATGACATAGCTACATAGCTTCTTATTAGTTTCGAGCTTGGCTTTGTGAAGCTGCTCTTCTTTGTGGCGGTTCAGATCGATACCCTTCCGTAAGAGGTGCTTGAGCTCTTCATTGATCCGTCTGGCTTCCGATAAAGAGATGTGAGGGTACTCTCCTATGGTGTAGGTATTTCTCTTCTTAGTAAGTGGCGAAACGTAATCCCGTCTGAAGATCTTTTTGCCGTTTGGTCGTATAAGGATATAAAGGCCGTCACCGTCCCTTAGAGGATAAGGTTTCTCTTTTGGCTTGGCTTTCTTAATCTGCAGATCATTAA
>JALWLR010000043.1 GCA_027084065.1 Helicobacteraceae bacterium
CCCGCAAACCGCAACTCTCCAAAGAGGATATCCAAACGACAAGGGAGCTCTTTGCACAGATTACAAAGCATGGTTTCGCGCAGTATGAAATCAGCAACTTCGGTACCTACCAAAGCCGTCACAATCTTGGCTACTGGGAGTACAAGGAGTACATAGGTGCCGGAAGCGGCGCAGTGGGAATGCATGCAAACACAAGACTGTACCCAACGCCAAATATCGAAGCCTACATTGACAATCCGCTACAAATTGCAAAAGAGCCTCTCAGTTTTGAAGATGTGAAATTCGAAAAGATATTTTTGGGGCTTCGAAGCCGTGTCGGGATAGAAAAAGAGCTTCTCAATCAAAAGGAGCGCATACAGGCTGAAATTCTCATCGAGGAGGGAAAAATGAGCCAAAGCGCCACCCGCTACTTCAATAAAGATTTTCTCCTTGCCGATGCTCTGGCTCTTTTTCTAACTGATTTTAAGTAACTTTAGGATAAAATCACGGACAAAAAACTAACAAGGCATTTACCATGTTTGGAATGGGTTTTACAGAACTGCTTGTCATTGCCGTCATTGCCATCCTTTTTCTAGGACCGGACAAACTGCCTTCGACAATGGTCGAAATAGCGAAATTTTTCCGAAATATGAAACAAACCGTAAACAGCGTCAAAGAGTCTATCAACGAAGAGATTCATTTAGAAGACATAAAAAAAGAGGCGATGGAGTACAAACAAAAACTTCTTGAAGCCGAAACGAAAATTCAAAGTACGATGAGTACGGCACACCTCAACGAAGAGATAAACGCGCTCATCGAAGATGAAACGCCTCCGCAAAGAAGTGACAAGCCCATAAAACCCGCTTACGAACAGCCAACCTTTACCAAAAGAAAAGCTCAAGAGAGTCCAAATCCGCTAGAGCAAAATGCTCCAGAGGAGACAGCTCCAAAAACCGACGCTGCCCAAGAGGCAGCAAAAGAAGAAACTCAAAACAAAGAGATAAAAAATGCTTGAAGAACTGCGACCGCATCTTGTTGAACTGAGAAAAAGACTCGCCATCAGTGTGGGTGCACTGATAGTTATGTTTTTTGTAATGTTTTATTTCCATGAGGCAATTCTCAACTGGATGGTACAACCGCTTAACGACGCCCTAGTCGAAGTCGGCAAAAAGTCCGTCAATGCGGCAAACGGAATGGTTACGACCTCTCAAGTCGGCGGAGCGTTTTTCGTTGCGCTCAAAGTCTCGTTCTTTGCCGCTATTGTCGCTTCACTGCCTATTATACTCTCTCAAATCTGGCTTTTTATAGCACCGGGACTGTATGCTCATGAAAAGAAGATGATTCTCCCTTTTATAATAGGCGGAACCGTTATGTTCATTGTCGGGGTACTCTTTGCATACTACGTCGTGACACCGTTTGGATTTGATTTTCTCATTACTTTTGGTAGTTTCAAGTTCACACCGCTTATAAACATTGAAGACTATGTCGGATTTTTTACCAAGATCATGTTTGGATTCGGTTTGGCGTTCGAGCTGCCGGTTTTTTCCTATTTTCTAGCCCTTCTTGGACTCATCGACGACAAACAGATGACGGCATTTTTCAAATATGCCATCGTCATCATCTTCATTGTCGCAGCGCTTCTTACCCCTC
>JALWLR010000044.1 GCA_027084065.1 Helicobacteraceae bacterium
AGAGTTTGAAACATTAGGCAAGATGCTGTTACTTTCAGCAGTTATTCTCCCTTTACTGCCAAACGAAAACGTCATTCCGCATCTGCCTCTTTCTCCGTTTAAAATCTGGCTTGCCGTAGTCGTAATCTCTGGAATCAGTTACGGGGGTTACATACTGCAAAAGTACTTCTTTCCCTCAAAAGGCTATCTGCTCGCTGGAATCCTCGGAGGAGTTTACTCCTCGACCGCAACTACCGTAGTTTTGGCTCGAAAAGCGAAACAAGCGGGTAATTCTCCTCTTATCGATGCTGCCATTATTGCAGCAACGGCCGTTATGTACTTACGACTAGTTATCATTGCACTCATTTTCAATTTTGAAATTGGCAAAAAGCTTATAATACCTTTTGGACTTTTGGCTCTTTTTGGGTTAGGTATATCTTTGCTTTACGTCATACAAAGACCAACAAAAAATGAACATCTCCAACTAAGCGACAACAATCCACTGGAACTCAAAACGGCATTTATTTTCGCTTTTTTGTTCGTGATTATGATTCTGGCAACCCAATATGTAACAAAAATGTACGGTTCATCCGGTTTGGAGCTACTCTCTTTCATTGTAGGCTTTACCGATATTGACCCGTTCATTCTCTCCATTTTAACCGGAAAATTTGAAATAACCCAACTGCAAATCATTACAGCCATAATGATTGCAGCAGGAAGCAATAACTTTCTTAAAGCAATCTATGCACTCTGGTTTGGAGGCATACAACAAAGCAAAACAGCTGCTTTTTGGATCTTCATTTTCGGTCTTATAACTCTGCTTCTTGGACTGAATATCAAAAGAATTATATAAAGGAAAAATTATGGATAAACTCCTCGCAAAAGAGATCTACTATGAAATGTTTTTAGGCAGAGCCTTCGAATATGCTGCAAAAGAGTACTATATGCAAGGCAATATATCGGGATTTTTGCATCTTGATATCGGGCAGGAAGCTTTAAGTGTTGCAAGTATGAAAGCTTTTGCCAAAGGAGATGTATTTTCGACTTACAGAGAACATGTTATGGCAATTGCCAGAGGCATAGAACCAAAATATGTAATGGCGGAACTCTTCGCAAAAGCTGATGGGGTAAGCGGAGGAAAAGGCGGAAGTATGCATCTCTTCGATCCTTCACACTTCTTCTACGGCGGAGATGCGATAGTAGGCGGACATATCCCAAATGCCGTAGGATGTGCTTATGCACGGGCATATCAAGGAAGTGAAGAGGGGGTAATGGTGGTTTTTGGAGATGGAGCGACAAACGGAGGTGCATTTTTCGAGTCTCTCAATATTGCCGCCACCCAAAAGCTCCCGCTTCTTTTTTTATGTGAAAACAACGAATACGCTATCGGCACACATATAACACGTACAGCACCCTTTAGGGAGCAGGCAAAAAAAGCAGAACCTTTTATGCTCACTATGTCATGTGACGGGATGGATGCCCAAGCTGTCTACAAAAGTGTTTCAAAAGCGAAAGATCTGATAGAAAAAGGGCATGGGCCTGTCTTCTTAGAGGCTTTTACCTGCCGCTTTGAAGGCCACTCGATGAGTGATGCCAATGCCTATCGCTCCAGTTTGGAGATGAAGCATTGTAAAAACAAAGATCCTCTTCCACATTTTAAAAAACGACTCCAAGAGAAGTGGCTCTGTAGTGAAGAGGAGATAACAGCTTTGGAGCAAAAGGCGCAGAGTGTTATAGAGGAAGCGGTAGAATTTGCAAAAAATGCAAACGAACCGGAAGATAAAGCTCTTTATGAGCATATATTTGTGGAGGCATAATATGTTATACAGAGAAGCACTCAACAAAGCATACGATGAGACAATGGCAAAAGATGAAAATATCGTCACACTCGGCGAGGATGTAGGGCGATATGGCGGCAGCTACCGCGTAACGGAGGGTCTTTATGAAAAGTATGGCGAAAAGCGCGTAATCGACACTCCTATAGCCGAGCTGAGTATCGTCGGCAACGCCGTAGGGATGGCTATAGGCGGGCTTCGTCCTGTTGCGGAGATTATGACGGCGAACTTCGCGCTTTTAGCTTTCGATCAGATCATCAACCATATGAGCAAATTGCGCTATATGAGTAACGGAAAACTCACCCTGCCGATGGTCGTACGCTTCCCCCAAGGAGTGAGCCGCCAGCTTGCAGCCCAACACAGCGAAAGCTATGAGCAGATGCTTTGCGCCGTTCCCGGTCTTAAAGTTCTTGCCGCAAGTGATGTGAACTACGCTTATCATGCCCTCAAACATGCCATTATGAGTGATGATCCCTTTATCTTTATAGAACACGAGCTGCTTTATAACAAAAAGGGCGAAGTCGATACCTCCAGCGTGATCGATCCCTTTAAAGCACAAATACGCAAAGAGGGAGAAGATATTACGATCATAAGCTACCTAAAGATGGTTGATGATGTGATGCTTGCAGTAGAGAGAATAGAAAAAGAGCTCGACTGCACCTGCGAAGTCATCGACCTCTGCTCTTTGAACCCCATCGACTACGAAACGCTGCAAACCTCCATCGAAAAGAGCTCTCGTGTTGTTATGGTCGAAGAGGATCACAAAACAGGCGGCTTTGGCGCGCAAGTTGTTGCATGGATAGCTGAAGAACTCTTCTATGCACTCGATGCCCCGCCGTTTCGCATAGCGGGAGCGGATGTTCCCATCCCTTACAATCGACATCTAGAACTACTTAGCATCCCGACACCCGATTCCATCGCCGCTCAAATCATCGAGTGGGGAAGGAAAAACGATGTATGAGATCGTGATGCCCCAACTCTCAGACTCGATGGATGAAGGCAAGCTTATAACATGGAAAGTACATGAGGGAGAGAAGGTCAATGCTGGGGACGTGATCGCCGAAGTAGAAAGTGACAAGGCGATCATGGAGGTACAGACATTCAAAACGGGCATTGTCAAAGAGCTTCTTTTGCAAGAGGGAGAAAGTGCTCCCGTAGGTACCGTCATAGCACGCATTGAGACTGAAACGACTCCTGATGAATCTCTCCATAAAAAAACAAAAGAAGAAAAGCCTTCAAAATTACAGCCTGAAGAAGAAAAAATTCCAAAAGACAAGCCAAAATATACGCCTCCACCTCAGCCAAAATCACAATCGCATTCTATCTCACATGCAAAAGGGATCTCTCCAAAAGCGCGGGTTTTAGCTGCAAAGTATGGCATAAATACCAACGCACTAATGACTTATCTTGGATCACAAACACTTCATACAAACGATGTTTTTACCTATCTTAAAGAGCACTATTTCACTCCAAAAGCACAAAAACTACTTGAAGCTTACGCTCTAAGCATCGATGCTTTTAATCTCGATCACAAAATAGACTCTACCGAGGTGCTACAATATATACAAGAAAACAATATCCCAAAATCCCTGCCGCTTGATTCTATGCAAAAAGCAATAATTGCCACTGTAGCCAACGCTGCACAAAAGCCAATCTATCATATTTATGAAGATTTTGAGGCTTCACTGATGTTAGAACATAAAGAGTACAGTATCACAGCTTGGCTTATCAAACATATAGCCAAAGCGATGATGGAACATGAAGAGTTTCGCTCTTTGATCAAAAGTGATCGTCTTCTTATTTTTCCACATGCCTCCATCAGCGTTGCCGTGGCACAAAAAGGCAAACTCTATATGCCTGTAGTTAAAAATGCCGATAAAAAAAGTATAGAGAAGATAGCCAATGAACTTAAAAACTTCAAAACAAAACTTACTGCAAATAGTTTTAGCACAGATGACCTTCAAGGTTCATCCTTTGGCATCTCCAATCTTGGCATGCTTGGAGTCAAACGTTTTGATGCCATGATCAACAAAAACGACACGGCAATTGCAGCAGTCGGCGCGATAGATGAAGAAAACAAGCTGCATGTAACCTTTACAATCGACCACAGAGTTGTAAACGGCTATGAAGCGGCTTTATTCATTCAAACACTCAAAACTATAGTCTCAAATCCTAAGGAGTATGCACATGTATGACTACGACATTATCTACATTGGAGGCGGTCTGAACTACGCCGGTGCCGTCATTGCGGCAAAGAACGGGAAAAAAGTTGCACTCATCGAAACCAAATTAAATCAACTAGGCGGTACATGTCTGCATAAAGGCTGTATTCCTTCTAAAATGTTTCTTCACTACGCCAACATCGTTTACGAAAGTAAAAACGAGATTTTAACAGGAACGCTCTCTTTGGATATGGCATCACTTTTTACAAAAAAAGAGTCCCTGCTTGAAAATGTAACAAAAGCGATTTTAAAACAGTGTTCACATGTAGAACTTATAGAGGGTAAAGGTAAACTTACTGCTCCAAACAGTGTCGAAGTAGATGGTAAAACAATAACGGGAGAACATATTGTCATAGGAACAGGTTCACACCACTTCATTCCAGAAGGGATAGAATACGATAAAGAGAGTATCATAACCAGCGATGAAGTACTCAACCTCACAAAGCTCCCTAAGAAAATAGCCATCTACGGTGTAGGGGCAATAGGGCTGGAGATGTCAAGCTTCTTCGCTGCAAGCGGCGTAGAAGTGACTCTGATCAACCGTAAAAAAACAATCCTCAAAAATGCACATGAGCAGATCTCCCAAGCAGCAAAAACACAACTGGAAAAACTGGGTATCGAGATGCTTGAAAATCATTCTGTAAAAAGTGCCAAATCAACCAAAAAAGGTGTACACGTTCTCTTTGAAGATGGCGATGAACGCTACTTTCCTATGCTACTTGTCGCCACAGGACGCAAACCAAATACCGATGTAATCCAGACAAAAGAGATAAGTGTGCAAAAAGGCATCATAACCGATGAACATTTCGAAACGACTCTTTCTAAGCATTACGCCATAGGAGACTGTAACGGCAAACTCCAACTCGCTCACTCTGCACGTGCAGAAACACTTTATGTTACCAATCGTATATTGGGCAAAGAACAGCCTCCTTTGATGCTGGAGCGAGTCGTAAAATTCATCCATACTCTTCCGATGAGTTACGCCTATGTCGGCAAAATAAAAAGTACACTAGAACAAGAAGGAGTAGAATACAAAGAGAGTCTTGTACCTTTGAGTCAGTTCGCATATTCTCTCTATAACCACGCAACCAAGGGAGTTATGATCAGCTATGTAGACAAAGAGGGGTTTATACTGGGAGCTGAAATCTTCTCTCCAAATGCCGAAGAGCTTATTGCGACTGTTGCAATGGCACTTGAAGGAGAGATGGACACCCTACATGCAAAACGCACCGTGTTTGCGCATCCAACCTTTAGTGAAGCACTAGAGAGAACTTTTTTCAAATTATGAAAATACACAAACTGGGACTTATACCATATGATGAGGGAATGAAGAGTATGCGCAGTATCCATACATGTGCCGTAGAGGATGGGCACAACCACCTCATTCTCTGCTCTCATCCAAATGTTTTTACCGTCGGGCAAGATGAAAAAGAGAGATTTACAGTTCCAACCGTTAAAGCCGACAGAGGTGGGAGCATTACCTGTCATACTCCTGGGCAAAACATCTACTACTTCTGCTTTCAAGCAAAAAATCCTGCCCATTTTTACGTAAATGTTATCAAAAGCTTCGAAGAATTTTTCGCAGATATTCTCCCCCAAGTGCAGTATGACAGGAAAAACCCAGGCTTCTACATGCAAAACCGAAAGATTGCCTCACTCGGTTTTCGCTACAGTAAAGGAGTTTCACTTCACGGTGTCGCACTCAATGTCAATGTCGATTTGAACTTTCATTCGCAGGTTGCACCCTGTGGTCTTGCAGGCATCATCCCAACTTCACTACACAATGAAAGAGTATATATCAGCTGTGAAGCAGTCGATGCAAGTATCTTGAAAATTCTGGAGAAGCGTTTTGTATAAGCCAAGAGTCAAAGCACCCTCACCGGAATTGCTAGAAAAAACACAACATATCTTGCAAAAAAACGCTCTAAATACCATCTGTGAAGCAGCCGCCTGCCCAAACAGAGCCGAATGTTACAAGCGACAAAGCGCTACTTTTATGATCCTTGGAGCAACATGTACAAGAGCATGTTCCTTTTGCAATATCACCACTAGCAAACCTTTGCCGCCGGACTCTACAGAGCCCGCACGTCTTGCAAAAGCGATTCAAGAACTTGGTTTAGAGTATGTTGTTATAACTTCCGTCGATCGTGATGATTTAAAAGATTACGGCGCTTCGCATTTTCTAAGATGTGTCACTGCTATCAAAGAAAAAAATCCAAACATCAAAATAGAGCTGCTAACCCCTGATTTTAAAAATGACAAAGAGGCACTCATTATAATACTTCAAACAAATGCACACAAACTAGCGCACAATCAAGAAACCGTAAAACGTATAAGTAAAAAAGTACGTCCACAAAGCAGTTATGAACAAAGTTTGAGAGTACTTGAATTTTATGCAAAGAACTCCTCTTCTATTGTGAAATCTTCACTTATGGTAGGACTTGGGGAAACGCGACAAGAACTCATAGAAACAATGCATCATCTCAAGAATGTCGGTGTAGAAGAGATAACCATAGGACAGTATCTCCAGCCCTCCCCGTCCCACCATCCTGTAGTAAAATATTATGAACCCTTATTTTTCGAGGAGATAAAGCAAGAAGCATATGCCATAGGTTTTAGGGCAGTTGCTTCGGGAATACTTGTAAGAAGTTCCTACTTTGCAGACCAATTAGGAGAAAACAATGCACGCTAAACTCATCCTTGTCCGCCACGGACAAAGTATTTACAACAAAAAGAATCTCTTTACAGGATGGACAGACGTACCTCTGACTCCAAAAGGGATAGAAGAAGCGCAAAATGTCGGGAAAATCCTTAAAGCTCATGATCTTTACCCTGACATCTGCTTCACATCATGGCTTAAACGTGCCATCCATACAGCAAATATAGCTTTGGCAGAACTTGGCTGGGAGCACATAGACCATCTACGCTCCTACTACCTCAACGAACGACACTACGGTGCATGGCAAGGAAAGAACAAAGATGAAGTCAAAAAAGAGTTTGGGGAAGAGATGTTCCTAGCAGTTCGTCGCGGGTATGCCACAAGACCTCCGCTACTTGATCCTAGCGACCCAAGAGTCCCATGGAGAGAAAAGAAGTTCCAAAATATTCCTCACAACTCTCTACCTCTTGGCGAATCTCTTAAAGATACCAAGGAGCGCGTAGTTCCCTACTTTGACTCAACCATTGTTCCGATATTGAAAAATGGAAAAAACGTACTTATTTCAGCACATGGAAACTCTTTACGTGCCCTCGTAATGTATCTTGAAAATATTTCTCCAGAGGAAATTACAAAGCTTGAAATACCAACAGGAGAGGTACGCGTTTACGATTTCAATGAAACAATGCAACTTCAAAAAAGAGCTATTTTAACTTCTTAATCAGCGCCTGTGCACAAAGATAACCACTCCCCCAGGCAAAGGCGAAGTTAAACCCGCCTCTTCTGCCCACAACATCGAGCACTTCGCCGATAAAGTACAGCCCTTTTTGCTTTTTCGACTCAAA
>JALWLR010000045.1 GCA_027084065.1 Helicobacteraceae bacterium
GTCGCTGACAAATGCTTGGAGGTTGTCCAGTTTTCCGTATTGGTCGAAGATTTCACAAAGCAGTTGTAAGGCTATAGGAGCGGTAAAAACTCCTGCAGCACAGTGTGAAGACTCTTTTTTGTTTTGCGGATGGGGTGCGGAGTCGCTTCCAAACATCACTTTAGGATGAGCACTTAGAGCAATGTTCAAAAGGGCATCGAGATCTTCGGGACGTTTAGCGATGGGTTTGCAGAAGTGATGAGGCATCATCATACCACCTATGACATCATCTAGTGTCAGCAAAAGATGGTGTACGGTAATGGTCGCATAGAGATTTTCATACTTATCTAGCATCTCTACCGCATCTTTGGTCGTAATGTGCTCCATAATTATTTTTAGGTTTGGAAAGTTTTTGGCAAGGAGTTCATAAATGCTCATAAACTCACTCTCTCTGTCCATAACAAAACCTGCCGTTTCTCCATGCACACACAAATGAATGCCAAGCTCGCTCATAGCTTCGAGTGTTTCTCTCATCGCTTCTATATCGAACTCTTTTACACCGCCGTCACTGTTTGTCGTTGCACCGTCGGGATAGAGTTTGATGGCCAAAATCTCATCTGCGACATCTTCTAAAAATTTCTTGTCGTAGTTTTTGTAAAAAAGCGTCATATAGGGTTCGAAGTAGTCGTTTGGAACACTTGCGAGTATACGCTCTTTATAGGCAACGACATCCTCTTTCGTCGTAACCGGCGGGATGAGGTTTGGCATGA
This sequence comes from Helicobacteraceae bacterium, assembly GCA_027084065.1. GTDB lineage: Bacteria > Campylobacterota > Campylobacteria > Campylobacterales > Sulfurimonadaceae > S012-15. Next base: position 750 of record JALWLR010000045.1, read on the forward strand.
CGAGTGCGCCGCTGAAGCTGTATGCACTCATTGGAGCTATGGTTTCAAGCATGACACCGTCACGCAAGTGAAGATGCATATCTAGCGGCATAAGAAGAGTATGGGTTTTCATAGTGATTGTTCCTGAATTTTTTTGAAATTATAACACAACAAAAAAGGAAAGTCGTTTTTAATTTGGGTGTATAATACGTTATCAAAAAGGGGTGGTTCTGCATGCAGCGAATTGCGTTTGTTTTTTTTGTTTGTGTCGCTTCTTTGTTTGGTTCATCTTCGGCGCGAGTTGCGGTTGCCGCAAATGTAAGTTATGCAATTGAAGCGCTCAAGAGAGCTTTTATCCAGTCCCATCCATCATCAGACCTGCAAATCTCTCTTGGAAGTAGTGGAAAACTCAGCGCCCAAATTCAAAACGGTGCACCTTATGACATTTTTCTCTCTGCCGATATGAAATTCCCACAAAATCTTTATAAAAAGGGATGGACACTTTCACAACCCGTCGTGTATGCCAAGGGGAGTTTGGCACTTTTGAGTGTTCGTTCAAGAGATTTTTCCAAAGGTATAACTCTTCTTACAGCACCCGGTATTCGAAAAGTAGCCGTTGCCAACCCAAAAACGGCACCTTATGGAAAAGCGGCTTTAGAAGCTTTAGAAAATGCAAAAATCTACATGCAAATTCGCTCAAAACTTCTGTATGGTGAGTCCATTTCACAGACACTGCTGTATACTCTTAGAGCAGCCGATGTCGGCATTGTTGCTACCTCTTTGCTCTATGCTCCACAAATGAAACAGTTTGAACATGGTCGTAATTGGGTAGAGGTCGATTCTTCTTTGTATACACCCATAGCACAAGGAATGGTACTTTTACGACATGCAAA
>JALWLR010000046.1 GCA_027084065.1 Helicobacteraceae bacterium
TAGGCTCGATGGTGGGAGCCGGTATTTTTATAGTCATTGGAGAAGCCGGAGCGATAGCGGGCGAGATGGTCATCCTCTCTTTCGTGCTTGCCGGAGTTATCGCATTGTTATGCGGTTATTCGCTTGCAAAATTTGCCATTGCCTACCCAAGTAGAGGAGGCATCATAGAGTATCTTGTTCAGAGTTATGGCGAGGGGTTTTTCTCAGGTAGTTTGGGTGTTTTGTTCTATATGGCGCAACTTGTCGCACTTGCGGCGGTAAGCAAGTCGTTTGGAACGTATGCTGCGACATACATGGCATCGGGTGTGAATGAATTTTGGACCAATGTGTATGCCCTTGGTATACTTGGTTTTTTTGTATTTATCAACCTTATCGGTGCTTCAATGGTTGCTAAATCGGAATCGCTCATAGTCATTGTCAAAGTAGGAGCTTTGGTCGTTTTTACGGTGGCCGCTTTGCTCTATATGGATCCGCAGAAGCTTCTGCATGCAGACATTCCCGCACCTATTAATATATTCTACGCACTGGGTCTTACGTTTTTTGCCTATCAGGGATTTAGTGTTATTACCAATTCCGTCGAGGACATGCAAGATCCAAAACGAGTTATATTTCGCTCCATGATTGCCGCAATTTTGATTGTAGCACTTTTATATATCTCTATCACTGTGGCGGTATTTGGTAACTTGACGCTGGATGAGATTGTCAAATCCAAAGATTTTGCTTTGGCAGAAGCAGCAAAACCGGCTTTTGGCGAGCTTGGTTTTAAGATCATTGCCGCAACGGCACTCTTTGCAACCGCTTCGGCAATCAATGCAACTCTCTATGCAACGACGCAAATTAGCTATGTTCTGGCAAAAGAGGGAGAATTGCCGAAAATTTATGAGCAAAATATTTTCAACAACACCGAAGGGTTGATCATTTCGGCACTGCTTATAGTGCCTATGATTTTGTTTCTCAACCTTTCAACTATTGCTTCCATTGCAGCGGTTACGGTTTTGCTGATTCAAGGTTTTACCCATACGGGGCATCTGTTTAAACTACAAGAAACGCAAGCACATCCGGCTTTGGTAGTAGCTGCAATCATTGGTACATTTGGTGCAGCGGCATTTGCGATTTACTACTCCTCTTTGCATACGAAGCATTTTGCTTTGTACGTCGCAATGGCATTTTTTCTTGCATTTGCGCTGGAGGTAGTGTTGCGCCTTTTTGCACACAGAACAATTTCAATGCAGTTTATAAAAAAAGATATACACAGCATTGAAGAGAAAATCAAATCTATAGAAAAGGAGATATAAAATGGGTTTTATAGAAAAAATCACAGAGTGGCTTTTGGAAAAAGAGGAGGAGCTTGCACGTGAATGTGCCGTTCCTAAAGAGGAGATCGAGTACCAGATAGCAAAAGTGGAGCTTGAGAGAGAAAAACTCAAAGAGGAGTGTGCAAAAAAGATTAAGTCTTTGGATGATATTTTGATGCGTTTGCGAAAGATAGAGAGCATAGAAACGCTCAAATGTGCAACGAAAGAGTCCAAATAAGTGTATAACCTTGCACTGCTTTACATCTTTGGCGGGATGGGGCTTGTAGGCATAGGGCTTTACTTCTTTTTCAAACTCAAAGAGCAAGAGCGTATACAAAAGATACTCTCTATGCCTTTTGATGAAAAGTACAGAGAGTATCTGCGCCGAATTGAGCTTTATAGAAATCTGCCAAAAGAGGACAAAGAGGCGATAGAGCGCCGGATTTTACTGTTTATACATACAAAAGAGTTTATAGGCGTCTCTATAGAGGTAACGGATGAGATGAAAGTCGTCATCGCGTTTCATGCCTGCTTGCTTTTGTTTAAATCCTCTCTTGGGGGTTGCTACGATCATCTCAAAACAATCATTATCTATCCGACTGCCGTTGCCATTGAAAACATTCGAAACAATGGAGGCATCTATGCAAAAGAGCGTTTTTTGATAGATGGTCAATCCGCCGGCGATACGGTTGTGGTTATTTGGCATGACGCCAAACGTGAAGCGTACCATCCGCGTCATGACAACGTCATCATTCATGAATTTGCTCATGAAATAGACTTTATGGATGGAATCCCAGATGGCATACCGCCGCTTGAGCGTTCGAAGTATCATGAATGGATGCAGGTGCTTTATAAAGATTTTAAAAAACTCAGTGACGTATTTATGAAAAACCGCGATATAGGCAAATACAAGCTGCTTGGCGAATACGCAGCCACAAATGAAGCGGAGTTTTTTGCAGTCGTGAGCGAGCGTTTTTTCGAATCGCCCAATGCGCTGAAGAAAAAGTTTCCAGAACTTTACAAAGAGCTCAAAGAGCTTTATGGAATCGATCCTGCTAAATTGATAAAGAGGTAGTTATGACAGAGAAAAAAATAGGTTTTTTAGAAGCGTTTAGTATTGGTGTAGGGGGTATGGTCGGCGGTGGCATCTTTGCCGTTTTGGGACTGACGATAGATCTTGCAAAAGGGGCAGCACCCATCTCTTTCGCCGTTGCCGGTTTCATTGCACTGGTTACGGTCTATTCTTATGTCAAGCTCTCTTTACGCTATCCCAGTGAAGGTGGGACTATAGAGTTCATCGTTCAGGCATTTGGCAATGGCATGTTTTCAGCTTTTATAAATACGCTGATGCTTGTGAGCTATGTCATAATGATCGCTTTGTATGCGTATGCTTTTGGTAGCTACGGCTCTGCTCTTTTTGTTGGTACGGATGTAGCGTGGCTGCATCATACATTGGCTGTAAGCGTTATTGTCATCTTTACGCTTATAAACCTTATGGGAGCTTATCTAACGGGAAAGACGGAAGATATAATGGTCTTTTTAAAAATCGCTATTTTACTTCTGTTTGCCGGAGTAGGACTTATAACGGCTGATTTTTCACGAATGTCACCGGAGCATTATGAGAGCATACCCTCTATCATTACAGGTGGATTGATTATATTTTTGGCGTATGAGGGCTTTGAGCTTATAGCAAATACGGCGCGTGATGTAGAAAATCCAGAAAAAAATCTTCCGCTTGCTTACTATAGTGCGGTTATTTTCGTTATTGCACTCTATGTCCTCATAGCGGTCGTGACAATAGGTAACGTAAGTTTTGAAGAGGCGAAAAAAGCACAAGATTATGTCCTTGCCATTGCTGCAAAACCCTTTTTCGGCGAAGCCGGGTTTGTGCTTATAGGCATCGCGGCACTGCTTTCAACCGCTTCGGCTATCAATGCGACGATTTACGGAAGTGGACGGGTTGCCGTTTTGGTTGCTAAACTCGGAGAACTGCCAAAAACATTTGAAAAACGAATCAAGTATGGATTTGAGGGTATGATTATATTGGCACTTTTGTCTATCATCTTTACACTTTCATTCGATATAGAAAATATCTCCATAGCCGGAAGTATTGGATTTTTGATCATTTTTTCACTGGTTAATTTGGCGAATTTCAAGCTTTACAAAGAGACAAAAGGGTGCCGATTGATTTCAGGTTTTGGTTTTTTGCTCTCTTTGAGTGCGATTGGTGTTCTCGTATGGTATAATGCGCTTCACTCTCCCCAGTCGCTAAAGACAAGTTTAATTGCAATACTGATTGTAGCTCTTTTTGTCGTAATGTATTACTTCATAAAAAAAGAGAATCGTATTGCACTATTTATAGATAAAAATTTACAAGAAGATGAAGAAAAAAGAGTAAAGGAAACTGTTGATAACGTTAGATGAAATAGATGCACTAATACTAGAGGATATTGAAAATCCAAACCACCCTTCGGAGTTCATTCCTCAGGAGAAATACTCCGTTTTGATTATGAGGCTGCCCGAAGTGCAAGGTGATGTCATAAAAATAATTTCGTACGCTTTTGTCGTATCACATGGCTCAGTTTGTCTATACAACCGTGAAAAAGCGGAACTAGAAAGCATAGGAACTTTGCATGATTTAGTCGCTTTTTTGGATGTTAAAGTAGACAAACTGCTCAAAGAGGTGCAGCTGTACCATTTCGATATAGAGCTGCTTGAGGAGTCATTGTATGAAGAGAGTGTCAAAGAGCTCTTTATGCAGGAGTGGCTGCGCTATAAAAAGGATGTTTCTCTCATTCACAGAGTTATGTTTCATACGACTTTGGCATTTGAGTTGTTCGTGACTTTTCATAAAAAAGAGGAGAGTTTCGATACTTTGGCATATGCGGATGTTCTTGAACATATGGGACGCATTCGTGATCTCTCCAAGTCCGCAATGGACAAGCTTGATAACCTTTATGACTTTTACCGAGCGAAAGTCGATGAGAAGATGAATAAAAATATGTACTATTTGACCATCATTTCCGGTATATTTTTGCCATTGACGCTCATTACAGGGTTTTTCGGTATGAATACGGGAGGATTACCATATACGGATGATCCAAACGGAACAATGAAAGTTGTGATAATATCGGCTGTTTTGGAAGTGATAATGATAGCGCCGTTTTTGATTATGAACTCACAAAAGATCAAACGCTTCCGAAGAAAAAAGCACTAAACTCTATTTTTGAGAACCTGCCTGAGTGCTGCTATAAAAAGCAGTACGATAGGCAGTATGATACCTGTCTCAGCAGAAATTGTCTTGTTCTTTGCAAGCTCCATCAGTATAAACAGCACTCCCCAAACTATCAGCGAAGTAACGATAGCGACAAAACTAAAAAGTGACACATTCAAAAAGCGTGCACTTACCGGAACGAAAAAGAATATGATGATAACTAGAAGCGGTGCATAAAATGGGTAAATAAGACTTTTATACAAAGCTGCTCGTATTTTGTCGGTGTTGAGATGCTGCTCTTGTAAAAGGCGAAGTGCTTCAAGTGCATCCAAAATGGTATAATCCGCACTCCCCTCGTAGACCTGATCGAGCATTTTCGGTCTAAATCCCTCCAGCAGTTTCAATGTTTTCTTTTCTTCTACCGTTATACCGTGTGAATCGAACGTAAAATCGGCAGGTTTGTAAATGATGTCGGCATTGGTGATGTGCCACGCCCCCTCTTTGTAAAAAGCACTTTTTGCCATTATGACTTTAGCTAGTTGTCTGTTTTGGAGTTGAAAAATACGCACCCCAATTGCTTTTTGCTGTAGAGGCAGAAGCTTGTTGAAGTAGATATACTGGTTTTTGTAGATGAAAAAGAGATCTCGCGAGGGGCTGAGATACTCGGAGTGCTCTTTGATACTTGTCGCCATTGCATTGGCTTTTGCAAATTTCGGCCAGGCATGCAAAGAGACATACAGCAATGTAACGGCTGTCGAGGCAACGATAAAGGGTTTGAGAACATCCAGTTTACTATATCCAAGTGAGTAGAGTGCAACTAGTGTGTTAGAGCGTATAAAACTGATTTTTGTGCTTATCATTGCAAAGACAAGTGAAAGCGGCAGGAGCATGTCGATAGCGAAAAATGACTTATAGACAAGGTAAATCAAAACAAGGTTTGCAGAGGAGGAAATTTTCGATGCATTGTTCATATAGTCGAAACCAACAAGAAAGAGTGTCAGTGCAGCAAGGATGATGATAAAAATTTTGAGATAATGAAAAAGTATGTATCGAAAAGCGAGCACGCACCATCCTTAAAAAATGTTATGCGATTGTAGCAAATTTGTCCTAAAATTTTGTAGAAGGATTCTTGACGCTATAAAGAGAAGCAACTTCTTCTAAAGATTTGTTTGTAAGTGCTTCCGCCGCATCTGCCGCGTGGGCTATGATTTTTGGAAGGATTTGTCGCTCTTGTTCGTTGAATGGACTAAGAACATAGGAGGCAACTTCTGTTTTGTACTCCGGTTTTCCAATGCCGATTCGAATGCGTATATACTCTTTTCCTATGTGCGCATCGATGGATTTTAGTCCGTTATGACCTCCGTGACCACCACCTCGTTTAAAACGCAGCGCTCCAAAAGGCAGATCGAGATCATCATGGATAACTACGATGTTATCAAGCGCTATTTTGTAAAAAATTTTCACTTTTGCCAGAGCTTCACCTGAGAGATTCATATAGGTAAGCGGCTTGCATAGAAAATGCTCGTCAAATTTGTAAAGTTCTGCTTGAAATGAGCTTGAGGAGAGTTTGTTTGCGTGATGTCGCAAGATAAGTTCGTCTATAACCATAAACCCGACGTTATGTCGGGTCAGGGCATATTGCGGTCCTGGATTACCAAGTCCTGCAAAAAGCATTGTTATTTTGCTTTGATGACACTAAGAACAGCTACTCTGTCCGCATCCACGTACTCAACATTTGGAATCTTTGGAAGATCGCGGATAAGTTTTGCATCGCCGACATCCATATCGGTTACGTCGATTTCGAGTTTGCTTGGAATGTCTTCGATTTTTCCTTTGACACGTAAACGCGGCTTGGAGACAAATACCATCCCTCTGTTTTTAAGACCTTTTGCTTCTCCGACAGGTACGACAGGTACATAGTAGTGTGTTACAAGACCCGGTTGTGCGACCATAAGATCTACATGCAAAAGTTTACCTGTTACGGGATGAGACTCGTATGCCTGAACGACGACGTCCATCTCTTTGTCGCCCACTTTGATTGGGAATGCAAGAGACTCTTTTCTTCTTACAGTTTTGATATACTCGTTCTCTTTGAATGCCGCATTTACGTTTTCTAGACCTTTTCCGTAAATGTTGGCAATTAGATAACCATCCTTTCTAAGTGCTTTTGTAGCACTTTTCCCAGTACTCTCTCTAACTATGCCTTCTAACATGTTGTGTCCTTTTTAAAAAATGGCTGCAATTATATCGAAGTTTCTTTAAAAAGCTTCTTAAGATTTCAAATCGAAAATATCGTCATCTTTGATTTTCGCTTTGAGATCATCTTGTGTCTCCTCCGTATCATTGAAAGAGGCACTCCCCTCGTTGATGCCGCTCATTCGAAGTTCTACATCGCTTGGGTTGGTCGCGTAATCCAAAGCGGTCTTTTTATCGATGACCCCTTCTTGGTAAAGGTCGAGTAGATGCTGATCGAAACTTTGAGAGTGGTAGACGCTTTTTCCGCGTTCAATGGCATCTTTGATTTCGTAATCGCGATTTTCCATAATGAGCTTTTCAATCGTCGGTGTACGAACGAGTATCTCCATCGCAGCCCGTCGCTTTCCGTCTACAGTCGGTACAAGTCGCTGAGATATAACACCTTGAAGGACATTTGCAAGCGAGAGACGAATGGAGTTTTGCTCATCGGAAGGAAACTGAGAGATGATTCTGTTAATCGTCTCTTTTGCATCGAGTGTGTGGAGTGTAGAGAAGACGAGGTGCCCCGTGTCGGCTGCATGGAGTGCAAGTTTCATTGTTTCGATGTCTCGCATTTCTCCAACAAGAATGATGTCGGGATCTTCTCTGAGCGCACCGCGAAGAGCATTGGTAAACGAGAGCGTGTCGTGACCGACGGAACGCTGATTGATGATGCACTTTTTATCTTTGTGTACAAATTCGATAGGATCTTCAATCGTAATGATGTGTTTTTGGTGTGTTAGGTTGATCTCGTTGATGATCGATGCAA
>JALWLR010000047.1 GCA_027084065.1 Helicobacteraceae bacterium
CTTTTTTATATGCCTGGAAACGGTGCTACGGACACATTTGCAACAAACATAGAAAACATGCCCTACGAAAAACTTGCCCAGTGGGCGAAAGAGAATGAGATAGACTTGACTATTGTCGGTCCCGAAGCTCCGCTTGTCGATGGCATCGTCGACATTTTCAAAAAAGAGGGCCTGACGATTTTCGGTCCCTCCAAAGAGGCAGCAAAACTCGAAGGCAGCAAAGTCTATATGAAAAACTTTCTTAAAAAGTACAACATTCCGACTGCAAGCTACATCGAAACCGACTCTATCGAAGATGCCTACAAATTCATAGACTCAATGAAAAAAACACCCATCGTCGTCAAAGCAGACGGTCTGTGTGCGGGTAAAGGGGTCATCATTGCTCAAAGTAAAGAGGAGGCAAAAAAAACAGTTGGCGAGATGCTAAGCGGAAAGGCCTTTGGAGATGCAGGAAAACGTGTCATAGTCGAAGAGTTCCTCGATGGTTATGAGCTCTCCATGTTTGCCATTTGTGACGGAGATGACTATATTTTGCTCCCTGCCGCACAGGATCATAAAAGACTGCTTGATGGTGACAAAGGTCCAAACACCGGTGGGATGGGTGCCTATGCTCCTACACCTCTTGTAAATGAAGCGATTTATCAAAAGGTCAAAGAGCGCATCATTCGCCCTACACTCGATGGAATGAAAAAAGAGGGAGCACCCTTTGAGGGAGTCCTTTTTATAGGGTTGATGATTGTCGACTCCGAGCCGCTCACACTCGAATTCAACGTTCGATTCGGCGACCCGGAGTGTGAAGTACTTATGCCTCTTATGACTTCAAGTGTAAGCGATATGTTCTACAAAGCCGCAACGAACAAACTCAAAGAAATAGAAGTTACCTTCAGCGACCAATATGCTGTCGGAGTCGTGATGGCAAGTGCGAACTACCCCTATAAAAGTTCGCCTCCGGCAGAAATTATCGTCGATGAAATCCACCACGAAGAGCTCAAAAAAAACAGCGTAATCTCCTATGCCGGTGTTTCCAAAGATGAAGATGGACGACTTCTGGCAACAGGTGGTCGTGTTTTGGTATGTGTGGGGCTTGGTAAGAGCATAAAAGAGGCACGTGATCGGGCTTATCTACTTTGCGGACAAGTACATTTCGCAGGTAAACAGTTCCGTACCGATATTGCGTACCAGGCTATTGAATGAACCAAGAAGAGATAGAACGCCTTTTGCATAGAGAGGAGCTTCGCCTAGCTTCCGTCTCCAAAAGAGCGACCGCTTTTTTTTTGGATGAATTTTTACTTTCACTTTTGCTTGTCATCTCTTTATGGGATGCCTTTTCCCAAGTGGAAAATACGCTGCAGCTTGTAGCACTCTCTCAGCAATTCACACTTGAATACATTTTTTTAAAGATCATCTATCAAACCTTTTTCGTTTTTATGTACGGAGCGACACTAGGAAAGATGATGATGCGTATTCGTATAGTAGAACTGCCAAATTTACATACTCCTTCTTTTTTTTCTGCACTAAACAGAGCCGTGGTGCGTATATTTTCGGAAATGTTTTTCTACCTTGGATTTTTCTGGGCGGTTATGGACCCTCTTAGACGGGCATGGCACGACCTCAGCGCAAAGACACTGGTGATCGAGAGCTAAAGTGAAATACCTCTTTGGCCTTTTTTTTCTTTTTGTAAGCGCTCTTTATGCCGCTTCCCCCGTGCAGATAGAGATTTATGCAGGGGAGATGAAAACCCGTGCACAAACAATCGATCTTGCCGATGAAATCGCTGTCGTTTACGGCGAATATGTTCTTTTTGCCAAGCGTGCCCGCTACGATAAACAAAAAGCTCTTTTAGAACTTTTTGGCAATGTCAAGGTACTAAGCAACAACAAACTAAAAATTCTCGGCGAATATGCCAAAATAGACCTTGCCCGTAAAAAGCGGCTTTTTAAACCCTTTTATATGCTCGATACCACTTCACAAGTGTGGCTCAGTGCCCAAAAAGGGTGTGACACACAACACGATATAGACATTAGTGAAGGAGTGCTAAGTGGATGTAATCCGCAAGACCCGCTATGGCAGATTGAGTTTAGCTCCTCGGATTATAACAAAAAGAGCAAATGGCTCAACATCTATAACGCCGTTTTATACATTTACGACATTCCCGTTTTGTATACTCCCTATTTTGGCTATTCACTTGACAAAACAAGACGTACGGGACTGTTAACACCCTCTTTTGGATACTCCGCCTATGAGGGTATTTACTTTGAACAGCCGCTTTACATTGCGGAACAAAACTGGTGGGACTTAGAGTTGCGTCCCCAAATCCGAACAAAACGCGGAAATGGGACATACGGAACCTTTCGTTTCGTCGACTCTAAATCTTCCAATGGGAAGCTTGAATTTGGGTATTTTAAAGAGAAGCAAAGCTACATGCAAGAGTACGATCTTGCAAACCAGCAACACTATGGTGCCAATTTTCACTATACCAACAACAATCTTTTAGAAACTATTTTCAACATAGACACACAAGCGCAATCTGCACTTTATGTTGACGCTATCTACATGAACGACGTCGACTACATCAACCTGGCTACAAATGATACGACCAAAACCTCGACACCCTCACAAACCATTTCCAGGGTAAACCTCTTTTATAACACAGAAAAAAACTACATTGCCTCTTATTTCAAGTACTATGTCGACCTGACGCAAGAGAGTAACGCTAGAACGATCCAGCAGCTCCCTTCACTGCATTATCATCGTTATCTCGACACGCTCTTTTTGGATCATTTTCTCTACAACTTCAATATAAAATCAACCTACCTCTACAGAGAACAAGGAACGACTTCCATCCAAACCGACATAGAAATACCGCTTAAACTCAGAACATCTTTATTCGATGAGTATCTCAATGTCTCCTATGAAAACTTCATATATGGGCAATCTACGACATTCAAGCAAAAAGAGAATGATTTTCTACAGCGTAATGGATACTATCTAAGAACCTACAACCAATTCGTGCTCTCAAGCCAGCTGACAAAACCCTATAAAACAACAACCCACTCCATAGGGGTATCGGCTTCGTACATTCAAAACGGTATGCAAAAAAGAAACGGCTTCTATGAAGATAACGAGAATATTGATTGTAACGATCCAAATAACAGTGAAGTATGTATTTTTTACAAACTTTCTGATGTACAAGAGGCTTTGTCGCTTGATTTTACCCAATACCTCTATGACAGCAAGGGCAAACAGATTCTTTATCATCGACTTACAGATATTATCTCCAATCCTGGAAAAAGCGATGCTTCCGTCGGAGAGCTCGAGAGCGAACTCGACATAGCTCTTAGTAAAAGCTTCAGCTATTATAACAACTGCCTTTACAACTTCAGCTATGACAATTTCTCCAAACAGTTCAATAAAATTACCTACAAAACAGATTCATTCGATGTCTCTCTCTCCCATCTCTATGCGAAAGACTTTATAAACGACATACGAACAAGTTATGTAACCTCCTCCTTGAAATACCGCTATAACACCCACTACTCCTACAAAGCGATATATGACTACGATTTGGAGAAGAGAAAGAAAAAAAGAGCCGAAGTAGGCTTTTTGTATGAAAAACGCTGTTGGAACTTCGGCTTGCGTTATGCAGAAAACAACCGCCCTATTTTGACAAATACGAATGAAGCTGCCTCCGTTTTTGACCGTTATGTCTACTTTACTATCGTACTAAAACCATTGATGAAACCGACCCCTTCGGACTTTTTCGGACTCCGCCTTCCCAAAGTGCTTCAAACAAATTAAGATAGGGTATAATATCGTTATGCAAAAGTACAAAAACATTCTCAAAGACCGCATCGAAGCAGCCAACAGACTCAAAGAGACTCTTCCCATGCAAAAGATAAAAGAGGAGAATTGGATCTTCGTTGCCGTCTCTTCCGGAGGATTAGAGATTGCACACCAAATCAAAGGAACACTGAGAAACAAAATAGACTTTCTGTTTTCCGAATCGATTCTCGCACCCAACAATGACGAGTGCGAAATAGCACGAGTGAGTGAGAGCGAAGAGATCATTATCATCGATGAACTTGCCCATGCATTTGACATACAGTACGACTACATCTACGGTGAGGCACACAGAAAACATGAAGAAAAGATTCTTAGTTACGTCTATCAGTTTCGAAAGGGTCGTCCATTTGTGGAGATAGAGGGGCATGTTGTACTCCTGCTAGATGAGGGAGCGGAAACCGGCGTCAAACTCACAACCGCTCTTAAAAGTGTCCTGGCCATGAAACCAAAAGCGGTCTACATAGCAGCCCCCATACTGCCTACAACAGTCGTAGAAAACCTCGAACCTTTTGCGGATGAGCTCTTTTTTGTATACAATATCGACGATTACGTCGAAACGAAACTCTACTACAAAAACTTACCGCCAATTAGCGAAGAGAGAATAGAAAAAATATTAGGAGAAGAAAAATAGATGAATTACAACGTTGATTTACAAGAACACGATATAAACGAAGCATACGCTTTCAACCAAGTTGCCAGACAGGCAAACGGAGCTGTTTGGCTCAAAGAGGGAAAAACGATTTTACTTGCAACCGTAGTTGTCGAACATGACGAAGTAGTTGAAGATACCGACTTTTTGCCGCTTACCGTCCAATACATCGAAAAAAGTTATGCAGCAGGAAAGATTCCCGGAGGATTTTTCAAGCGCGAAACCAAACCAAGCGACTTTGAAACCCTCACATCCAGAATAGTCGACCGCAGTTTGCGTCCGCTCTTTCCAAAAGGATTCGCACACCCGACACAAATTACCGTTATGGTTTTTAGTGTAGATAAAGATGCCGACTTGCAGCGCCTGGCTCTTAATGCCGCAAGTGCCGCACTCTATGTCAGTGATGTAGACATCAACAAAAGCGTCACGGCACTACGCATAGCCAAAGTAAACGGAGAACTTGTCTACAACCCTACCCTTTCTCAGCTCAAAGAGTCTACACTTGACCTTTACCTCTCTGGAAGCAAAGAGGATCTTTTGATGATAGAGATGCGCAGCATCGGTGGAGAAAAGGTCGAATATGTCGATATGCCGGCGGTAGATCCACTACTTGACCCCGCTTTGGGCATTGAGCCAATAGTTACACATACTTCCAATGCTCTTGCAGAAGATGAGCTTATAGAGATTCTTGCCAAATCGCAAAGCAAGCTCTTTGCAAACAATGAAGTGTATGAAAATGCTTTCGCACCTTACAAAAAGCCGACAAAACCTCTACAACTTCTCGATACCGAAATAGATGAAGAGCTTGTAAACTTCGTTCGCAGCAATCATCTTGAAGATATTAAAGATGCATTGTCCCAAATGGCAAAAAGTGAGCGCAGCAATGCACTCAAAGCGCTTCGTAAAAAAATTCTTGAACATCTCGAAGTGGATGAGCAAAAACTCAAAGAAGCGATAGAGTATGTCAAAAGAGAGCAGGTTCGCTCCCAAATCCTCAAAGAGAAAAGACGTGCTGACGGTAGAGCACTCGATGAGATTCGCCCTATATCCATAGAAACCAATCTTCTTCCAAGTGCACATGCAAGCTGCCTCTTTACAAGAGGACAAACACAAGCGCTTGTCGTCTTAACCAAAGGCAGTGCCAAAGATGGTCAAATGTATGAAAACCTGACCGATGACGGTACACAAAACGAAAATTTCATGGTGCACTACAACTTCCCAGGCTTCAGTGTCGGAGAAGCAAGTGCCATTACCGGCGTGAAACGTCGTGAGCTCGGACACGGAAATTTGGCAAAACGTGCGCTTGAGCCTATTATAGAGCTTGAAGGAGAAAGCATCCGCCTTGTTTCAGAAATTCTCGAATCAAATGGCAGTAGCTCGATGGCGACTGTATGTGGAGGATACCTCGCTCTAAGAGCTGCCGATATCGAAACAAGCGATACGGTAGCGGGAATTGCGATGGGGCTTGTAAGCGAAGGGGAAGAGTATGCCATTCTCTCCGACATTATGGGACTGGAAGATCATGATGGAGACATGGACTTTAAAGTCGCCGGCTCCAAAGAGGGTATAACTGCTATGCAAATGGACATAAAGCTTGGCGGTATCAGTCTGGAGATTTTGAAAAAAGCACTCTATCAGGCAAAAGAGGGGCGCGCACATATCATTGACATTATGCTCCAAGCCGAAGAGGAAATAGAGCATAACGAAGGTGTTTTGCCAAGCAGCCACCACTTCCATATAGACCCATCCGTCATAGGCGACATCATAGGTCAAGCGGGAAAAACCATCCGTGAGATCATCGAAAAATTCGAAGTCGCTATCGACATAGACAAAAAAAGCGGTAAAGTCAAACTAACGGGCACATCCAAAGAGAAGCTGCATGCAGCAAAAGAGCATATTGAAAAAATAGCGAAAAACTCCGTAAAACAGCCAAAAATCGAATACCACGTAGGTGATCGCTACAAAGGAAAAGTCAAGAGAATCGTCGACTTCGGTGCATTTGTGGAACTTCCTGACGGAACCGACGGACTGCTACACATCTCCAAAATCTCCAAAGACCGAGTCGAGAATGTCCGTGACGTCCTCAAAGAAGGGGATGAAATAGAGGTTGAGATCATCGAATTCAAAGGCAATAAAATTTCACTTGCAAAAGTGAACTAACTCCTCTTTTTACCTCTCTGCCGATTTAAGAGCTTGCTCTCTTTTTCGGTAGACCTCATTCAAGATGTGACACAGCTTCAAGCCGTAAATAAAAATGATCCACGAAACGTAAATCCACAAAAACAAAAAAAGCAGTGTTGCAAAACCGCCATACATCGTTGTGTAAGATTTGTTGATAATGACATAAAAAACGAAACCGTTTTTAGCAAGGTTGAAAATAACGGCAACAATCAAAGATGAAAGCATGGAAGCCTTTGGCTCAATTTTCGTATTGGCGGCTATTTGGAAAATAAGAAAAAAGATTCCCCACATTATCAAGTAAGGCACAATCGGCAAAAAATCAAACTGCGCCGTATAGCTGTTTTCCTGCATAACAGAAGCGAGTTTCGCACTAATATACAAACTCACACCAAGCGCCAAAGGCATCAACATAACCAGCATCCAGTACAACAGTGCGCTTTTCCAAAAAATACGACGTTTTACTTTGAAAATTTTATTGACTATATATTCGAAGTTTTGAAAAAACAAAACAGACGCCACAACAACGCTCAACATACCCACAAAGCCTATTTTTGAAGCATTCGCCAAGAAAATATTGATCTGCTGCATAACTATTTCAGAATTGACAGGCATAAGATTGGAGAGAATAAAATGCTGAATTTTCGCATAGAGTGCAGAAAACTCCGGTAAAGAAGCGATAAAAGTAAGCGCTATAAGCAAAAGAGGAATCAGTGTGAAAATCGTATAAAAACTCAAAGCCGCAGCATAAAGTGTGAGCTCTTTATCTAAAAATGTTTTTATAAAAAAGCGTATATGACGCGCCGATGTATTCAGTTTTTTTTGCAGACTCATAAGAACAGCCTAGCACAGCTACTTTAAAGTTAAGCTTAAGTTTAACATTTTTTCTGTATAATCCGGCTCTCAGAGTCTCTCTTTTATCAAAGAGCGGCTTCGTAGAATTTTTTAACGAGGAGCACTCGATGCCTAAGATGAAATCTGTAAAAGGTGCTGTTAAGAGATTTAAAGTGAAAAAAAGCGGAAAAATCAAAAGAGGAACCGCTTTTAGAAGCCATATCTTGACAAAACAGGATCCTAAAACACGAAGAAGACAACATCAGCCAAAATACGTCGACAAAGCGGATGCGGCAAACGTCAAAGCGATGATCTGCTAGTACATTTACTACGCTAGATTTCACCACTCCACACAATGTGGGCAAGTCCACCAAAGCAGTGGCACCTACGAGTAAAAACGAAATAGGTAAAGTAAAGGAAAAAATATGCCAAGAGTAAAAACAGGTATTGTAAGAAGAAGAAGACACAAAAAGATACTCAAACTCGCAAAAGGTTTCTACAGCGGTAGAAGAAAACACTTCAGAAAAGCTAAAGAACAACTTGAGCGCAGCATGTATTATGCTTTCCGTGACAGAAAGCAGAAAAAAAGAGAATTCAGAAAACTTTGGATTATCAGAATCAATGCTGCATGCAGACTCAATGACATCAGCTACTCCAGATTCATCAACGGTCTTAAAAAAGCCGGCATCGAACTTGACAGAAAAATTCTTGCCGATATGGCAATGAACGACGCTGCAGCATTTAGCACAGTCGTTGAACAAGCTAAAGCGGCACTGAAGTAGGTCTTACTTCTCAAAGCCCTTTTGGGCTTTGCGCTTTTTTTACAACTTACAACTCTTGTAACTTTTCATACCACTCTTTGATCTTTTTCTCATAACCATTTTCTTTCAATTTGACAAAATGCCGCTCTTTTTCAAGATACTTCTGTTTAACGTAACCACCAAAATCATGCGGATACAAATACCCCTCTTTATCATGGACAATATTTTTGGGGATTTCTAAAATATCGCCCGATTTTACAGCGCTTTGAGCAGCATTGATCGCTTTGTAAGCGCTATTGGACTTGGGAGAGGAGGCAAGATAGAGCGTACATTCACTCAGCAGTATCCGTGCTTCGGGAAAGCCTATCTCTTTGACAGCGGTAAGCGTGGCGCTTGCTACAACAAGTGCCTGCGGATTGGCAAGCCCTATATCTTCCCCGGCAAGAATAACCAAACGCCTTGCAATAAAATCCGCACTCTCTCCCTCCTCTATCATGCGAGCGAGGTAGTATACGGAGGCATCGAGGTCACTACCGCGAACCGACTTGATAAATGCCGAAATAAGATCATAATGCACATCCGCTTCACTTGTGCCTCTTGTAAGTGCATTTGGACGTAAAGAGCGAAGCAGCTCTTTGTCTATCTTTGGCGTAATGGCCGCTGCAAACTCCAAAAGTTTCAGCATCGCTCTGGCATCGCCTCCACTGCTTTTTACAAGGTACTCCTTTGCCTCCTTATCTATTTTGCATCTACACTCACTCAAAGCTCTTTGTAACAACCGCTCCAGTTCGGCATCTTCAAGCGCATGTAGTTCAAAAAGCATACTACGAGAGCGAATTGCGGAGGTAAGAGAGTAGTAGGGATTGGAAGTCGAAGCACCAAGAATCAAAGCTTCATTTTTCTCCATAACCGGCAGTAGAACTTCCTGCTGATTTTTTGAAAGTCTGTGCACCTCATCAATAAAAACAAGCGGTTTTAGCAGTGCGTTTTGGTAACGCCCAAAAATTTTTCGCAAATCCTCTATTTTCAAAGAGGTTGCATTGAATTCGTAAAAATCCATCTGCATTGCATTTGCGATGATGCGTGCCAACGAAGTTTTACCAACTCCTGCAGGTCCGTAAAAAAAGCTATGCCCTAAAGCACCTTTTTC
Source organism: Helicobacteraceae bacterium (assembly GCA_027084065.1). GTDB lineage: Bacteria > Campylobacterota > Campylobacteria > Campylobacterales > Sulfurimonadaceae > S012-15. Next base: position 9,416 of record JALWLR010000047.1, read on the forward strand.
TACAAGAGTTCGAAGGGGTGCTCCCTTGGCAACCAGATGGGACTGACCGACAAACTCATCGAAAGTTTTTGGACGAAGAAGGGAAGCGAAATCCATCTATCCCGCTACAACCTTCACATAAACCTCTCGCTCCTGTCTTGGACCATCGAACTCACCAAAAAAGATCCCCTGCCACTTGCCATGCATTAAACGAGCATTCTCAACCGGAATAGCGACGGAGTTGCCCATCCGAGAGCTTTTTAAATGTGCTGCAGCATTTTCGCCTTTATGAAAGTAATCTCCATCGGTAGGTGCGATGCGATTGAGCGCATTGAGAAGGTCTCGTCGCAAAGCTGGGTCTTGATTTTCAAACAAAAAGACACTCGATGTCGTGTGGGGTGTAAAGACGATGCAGACACCGTCTTTGACTCCGGACTCTATAACCAACTCCTCTACCTCTTTGGAAATATCCATTACCTGTGTTTTATGACTTGTCGGAAACTTTAACTTTTTCATGCTCACTTCACTCCTTGCTGTTTTAAAAATGTATGCAGCGCATTGTATTCGCTGCGCTCTAGGTAGCGTGTTTTACCTGTTGGCAGATTATTAAGCTTGATCTCGGCGAACTCCAAACGTTTCAAGTCCAGCACATCCGCATCGAAAGCTGCAAAAAATCGACGTAACTCTCTGTTTTTCCCCTCGTTTATCGCTACTTTCAAAATGGAGTAGTTTGGCTGATTTTTCACGATGGTATAGCCTAAAAAAGGCTTGAATTTCATCGAGGTTATTTTACTTTTTGCATGTCCCCCTTTGCGGGCATCGTCAAGCTCAAGCCCCTCTAGCATTGCGCGCTCCATCTGTGGTGTGATCGGACCTTTTATCTTTATCTTATAGACTCTCTGAAGATCGGACTCCATAAGCGTCGTCGCCACCAAAGAGCTGTCAGTCAGAAGCAAAAGCCCTTCACTCGCATAATCAAGCCTGCCAACGGGTTTGAAATGTTTGAACTCCTTTGGCAGTGAATCGTAAATGGTTCTACGCCCTTGCGGATCTTTTTTCGAGACAATCTCCCCTTTTGGTTTGTTGTAAACAATAACTGTAAACTTGTTTTTCGGGCTAACCCGCTTACCGCTTACATAGACGATGTCTCGCTCTTCGTTGATGTCGCGCGCCGGATTGGTTTCTACCTCGCCGTTTACTTTGACATACCCCTCTTGCACCGCACGATCCGCTTCACGCCTTGAGTATGTCGAATAGTGCGCTATAAATTTGTTCAGTCTCATTTATGAAATTCCCTTTTCTATAAGCGTATGCAGATGCAAAACGCCTTTTACTTTTCTCTCTTTATCGGTAATGACAAGAAGCTGAATCTTCTTTTGCTCAATCAGTACAAGAGCATCGCTTGCAAGTATATTGTCATCATCTATATAAAATGGCTCTTTCGTTGCATATATGAGCGCTTTGTGTGAAAGGTCGAAATCCTTTCTCAGCAAAGCCCTTCGCACATCGCCGTCACTCAAAAGCGCAACAAGACGCCCCTCTTCATCACATAAAAGTACCGTACCCAGTCTTCCTTGACTCTGCGCTACAATAGCCTCTCTCATCGATGCTTCCTGCGAAACGACAGGAAGATTTTTCGTTGTCATCAGGTCGCGTACTTTGACAAACAGTCTCTTGCCAAGCGCCCCGCCGGGATGCAAAGAGGCAAAGTCGTCTTTTTGAAAATTTCGTGCTTTCATCAAACAAACAGCCAGTGCATCGCCGAGAGCCAACGTAAGCGTCGTCGAACTTGTCGGTGCCGCTCCAAGCGGACACGCCTCTTTTTGTACCAAAACAGGAATATGAATGTCGCTATAGCGCCCCAGTGTCGACTCTTTGCTTTTACTCATACCTATAAGCGGTATGTCAAAACGCTTGATATGAGGTAAAATGGAACTTAGCTCTTCGCTCTCCCCACTGTAGCTTATAGCCAAGACGGTATCCTCTTTGCCAATCATACCCAAGTCACCGTGAAGCGCCTCCGTTGGATGCAGAAAAAAGCTAGGTGTACCCGTGCTTGCAAGCGTCGCTGCAATTTTCGCTCCTATAAGACCGCTTTTCCCAACTCCCGTAACAATGAGTTTTCCTTTACATGCAAGAATGAGCTTGACCGCCTCATCAAACTCTTCCCCAATTTTATCTTTTGCAAAAAGCAGTGTTTTTGCTTCGGTATCTAATGTTTCTTGTGCTATACTTTTGTAATTCATAGGGCAATTATACCCTATTTAAGGAAACTCTTTTCGATGTGGAAGATTCGAAGCAAACTCGATTTTCTCATTGTCAAACAGGCGATGCTTGGAGTTAGAGATGCCATCATCGGACAGCTTGGAGTACTTGCTTTACTTGTCTATTCTCTTTACATGCAAATCCCCGAAACGACTCTTGGAATTTGGCTCTTTTTGCATGTACTCAACTACTTTTTCCGCTATCAAATCTACCTTGTCTATATCAAATTGACCAATAACAAAGAAAACTACCCTCTTGCAAGTGCACTTGTTCGTCTCTACACAATCAGTCTTGCTTTTACAAGCATCCTATGGGGAAGCGCTTTTTTCTTCAGCGATGCATTTGGCGAGGGGTATCGTCTCTTGCTTTTTGCCATAATCATCGGTTTTACATTTGCATCGGTACTTAGCATCGGACCTATTTTTTCAATGCATTTGGCATTTACTCTTCCAATGAACATCGCCGCTCTCCTAGCCGCATTTACAGCTAACGAAAAAGTTTTTTATGCCTTTGGAATTTTTATCATTATGAGTTTTCTCTACTCTTTACGTACTTCCAGAACTTACTTCAGACTTTACACCTCTCTTATAGAGGAGAAGCTCAATGTCCAAAACGCTCTGAAAAAACTTGAACTCAAAGAACAAAACAAAACAGAGTATCTCGATGCGATGGCAGAGCTTGGCATCGGGATGGCACTGGTGGATGAAAATGACAAAATTGTCGAATTCAACCTGCCAATGCAACGATGGTTTCGTGACCTTGAAGGAATGGAGTTTCCACTCTTTTTAGAAGTTACCTTCAGCCTCCAAAAAAAATTGACAAACAAAATGCAGCTAACAACACAAGATGATCATCACTTCGAAGTAACCTCCAAAAACATCTATACAACCGAAGAGAAACTCCATACGCTCTACATTTTCAAAAACATTACCAATGAAACCCATTACCTTCAAACACTCAAAAATGAAAAAGCCCTGTATAAAAAACGCTCTCAGTACGATCCTCTGACTGAACTTTTCAACAGAGAACACTTTCTTCAGGAGCTGGATAGCGCCCGCTACGAAGCTGACAGAACATTTAATAAAATCGCTCTGCTTTTTATAGACCTCGATAACTTCAAACACATAAACGATACATACGGGCACGATGTCGGAGACCAAGTTTTAAGAATCATCGCAAAAAGAATGCGCCACAATGTACGTCACGGCGATCTTCTGGGACGCTTTGCGGGAGATGAATTCATCATCGCCTTAAAACAATTAGAATCCAAACAAAACATTGAGCCAATCGTAACACAACTACTCTATGCTCTCTCAAAACCCATTAAAATAGCTACAAAGGAGTCGGTAATGGAAATAGATATTACCGTAAGCATCGGTATCAGCATCTACCCTGACGACGATCGAGAAATCTCTCAGCTTGTCACAAAAGCAGATAAAGCGATGTATAGCATAAAAAGAGCACGAAAAAACGGTTACGCTTTTTACAATAAAAACACAAAGGTTACTCAAGATGCAAAATCTTTATGATGAAGTCGGAACACTCGATAGACGCTGTTATGAAGAGTTTTTTCTCAGTGAAGATCTGCTTATGGAGCATGCAGCCGAAGGTATGGCGCGCTACATTCGCCATGCACTACCGAAAAATAGCCGTATTCTCATCGCTGCTGGTAGCGGAAACAACGGTGCCGACGGGATAGCTCTCGCACGACTTTTGCATGGAGATTATCAAGTCGATCTCATAGCGATAAAAGAGCCCAAAAGTGCTATGGCGAAACTGCAGACAAAGCGTACCGAGGCGATTGGTCTAAAAGCGCAAAAAGAGTTGCACCCTCCCTATGACGCCGTTGTCGATGCTGTTCTTGGCACCGGATTTCGAGGTGTTTTTAATGAGCACCTACGAGGATGGATGGAGCGTCTCAATGCTCTAGATGCTCTTAAGATTGCATGTGACATTCCAAGCGGCGTACAAAAAGAGGGAAACTGTGAAGCCCATACATTTCAAGCAGATGTCACTCTGACAATGGGAGCTTTGAAAAAAAGTCTGTATCATGATGAAGCCAAAGCTTTTACGGGTCGAATTCATGTGCTTGATCTGGGTGTCGCCCGATCTCTCTACGAAACAAAGACCCCATGGAAACTCCTCGATGAGGAGGATCTTCGCCTCCCTTACAGAAACAATCCAAACACACACAAAGGTAGCTACGGACACACTGCCGTCATAGCCGGAGAAAAAAGCGGTGCTGCCCTTTTATCTGCCGGTGCGGCACTTCGAATCGGCAGCGGTCTTGTTACGGTAGTTGATTGTCAAAACATTACAGTGCCTATGGATTTGATGCACTCCGAACATCTTCCTGAAAATACAACTGCCATAGCCGTCGGTATGGGACTTGGCAACATATGGCAAGAAGCGGAACTTGATGAACTATTTTTGCATGATGTCGCTTACGTTGTCGATGCCGACTTGTTCTACAACGAAAAGATCCTTCGTCTCCTTCAAAAAGAAAATGTGGTTTTGACACCTCATCCAAAGGAGTTTGCCGCACTCTTACGACAAGCCGGCATTGCTGATGTCGATACAAAAGAGGTACAAGAAAAGCGATTTTACTATGCAGAACTCTTTAGTCGCCATTTTCCCTCTGTCGTTCTTATGCTCAAAGGGGCAAACGTCATCATCGCTGCAGGTGGGGAGTTTTTCATCAATCCCCATGGGAGTGCCAAACTTGCCAAAGGGGGAAGCGGCGATGTTTTAGCAGGAGTTACGGCAGGACTGCTTGCACAGGGTTACACGCCTCTGGATGCTGCATGCAATGCATCGCTTATTCATACGAAACTGGCAAAACTCTATGATGGAGCTGATTTTTCTTTAACCCCGTCCGCCCTTCTTGAGACGATAAGTAAACTCTAAGTTACTTATGTTATAAATATGCAAAAATTATACGAAGGTACTCTGCATGAGCGATACACTTAAAATTGGAAAATATGAACTGGGCTCAAGACTCATAGTCGGAAGCGGTAAATACAAAGATTTCGAAACGACAAAAGAGGCAACGCTCGCTAGCGGCAGCGAACTGATAACTGTTGCTGTAAGACGTCTTAACATTACAGACCCGAACAAAGAAAATCTTCGTGATACTTTCAAAGGAACGAACGTCAAGTTTCTTCCAAACTCGGCAGGATGCGTAACAGCGGAAGAAGCTATTACTACATTTCGCCTGACAAAAGAGGCAACAGGTATAGATTTGATAAAACTCGAAGTCATCGGCGATACGCAAAAAACACTCTATCCTGATGTGCTTGAGACAATCAAAGCATGTGAAGTGCTTGCCAAAGAGGGCTTTACCATTATGGCATATACTTCGGACGATCCCATTATGGCTAAGCGCTTGGAAGATGCCGGAGCACATGCCGTTATGCCGCTTGCCGCTCCTATTGGCAGCGGTTTGGGTGTGCAAAACCCTTATAATGTCGTATTTGTCAAAGAGGCTGTAAGTGTTCCGGTCATCGTCGATGCGGGAATAGGATGTGCCAGTGACGCGGCATACGCAATGGAGTTGGGTGCAGACGGTGTGTTGACAAATACCGCAATCGCACAGGCAAAAGATCCCATTGCAATGGCAAAAGCGATGAAAGCAGCCGTGGAAGCAGGACGTCTAAGTTACCTTGCCGGACGCATACCGAAAAAACCCTATGCAACCGCCTCTTCTCCTGTTGACGGGTTGATTCAGTTCTAATGGAGTATATGCTGCACTATGGGCTGCTTGCCCACAAATACCTTATATACGCCTATATTGCCGTTTTGTTTTTCCATCTTGCCGTTTTGCTCAAAAGTGAAGATGGCAGCAGGTACCGCCGATTTATGCTTATATACAACCCTATGCTCGTTTTACCAACACTTGGCGGTGTGCTTTTTAGCGGTTTGGTACTACTGACTGTCAATCAGTTCTCTTTCGATATAGCAAATAGTGTTATGATAGTCGCTTCCATCGGACTTATCATCCATGAGTATAAACGAGCAAAAGAGCTCCGCCTCACTCCCAATGCGGAGTTTTCACACTATAAAAAAAGAGCGTTGCGTTATTTGGCAACCAATATTTTTATAGTCTTTGCAACGACATTCATAGCGATCAAATTTGCGTCATGATTTTCCTTTATCACGAAGATGCTGGTTTGGAGCAGATTCGCCTTCGCGGCGACGTTTATAAATATCTCGTCAAAGTGCGTCGCCACGGCACCGGAGACACTATAGCCCTGCGAAATGAAAAAGAACCCTCTGCGCTCTACACCTACACAATCACACATATCACTCCTAGAGAGCTGCATTTAGAGCTAATCTCTCAAGCAAAAAAAGAGGTGCTGCCCCCAAAAAAGCTGCATGTAGGATGGTGTATCATCGATCCGAAATCCATAGAAAAAGCTCTTCCCTCGTTGAACGAAATCGGAGTCTCCAAAATCAGTTTCATTTACTGCAAACGTAGTCAGAAGAACTTCAAACCTGACCTGCAGCGTCTCTTTAGAATACTAAAGTCTTCCAATCAACAATGTGGAAGAAGTGACTTTATGGAGTTTGCACTTTATAAAAATCTCGAAGATTTTCTTGCCGATTTTCCAAATGTCAAAGTCTTTGATTTTGGTGGAAAACCCCTAGGTAATGAAGCCAATTTTGAAGATGTGCTTATTGGATGTGAAGGAGGATTTAGCCAAGAAGAGAAGCAACTACTCCAAAGCAAAGAGGTTTTTTCTCTCTCTACACCTTTTGTTTTAAGAAGTGAAACGGCTGCTTTAGCCGTCGCTTCGAAACTTATACTCTAGAGTTTAACTATAAAGCTATTTGTAAAGAGATAGGGCAGTGATCACTGCCTTGTATTTCTGCATGTATGGAAGCATCGACGATATTGTCTTTTAAATCTTCAGTTACGAAAAAATAGTCTATACGCCAACCGGCATTTGTTTTTCTTGCGTTGAATTTATAGGACCACCATGTATATTGATGAGGAATATCGCCATGAATATATCGGAAAGTATCTATATAGCCCAGCTCTATCATTTTATCCAAAATAGCTCGTTCTTGAGGTAAAAATCCCGAAACGTTTTCATTGGCTTTTGGACGTTTCAGATCGATTGGTTTATGCGCTATATTGAAGTCTCCGCATATGATGATCGATTTTCCCTCTTTGCGAAGCGACTGCGCATACTCGATAAAACGTGCATAAAAATCAAGCTTGTAACGAAGCCTCTCTTCACTCATTTGTCCATTGGGAAAGTATATATTGAAAAAAGCGACGTCATTGTTTGGAGTTTTAAAATGGAGTTCGTTTATTCGCCCCTCTTTGAGTGTGTCAATATGATGGGCATCATCACTGTAGTAGGGATCGATGTCTGTAAATACGGCAACACCGTGGCGCCCCGGCTGTGATGCGGAGTTGACAAAGAGATGCTTGAAGCGTTTTACAAACAGATCATTTGGAATCTGCTCTTTTTTCGCTTTTATCTCCTGAAGTGCCAACAGATCGATATGCCTCTCATCAACCCAGCGCAAAGCCTCTTTTTTGCCTACGGCACGAATACCGTTTACATTCCATGAGTAAAAGGTGTACTCTTTCATACTTCTGTTTTTATACTCATGAAAATCTACTACTTGTATCTATAAGTAATTCGACCTTTGTCAAGTGAATAGGGTGTGAGTTCAAGTTTGACACGATCTCCAGGGAGTATTTTTATGTAGTGCATACGCATTTTTCCGGCAATATGACACAAAACTACATGCCCATTGTCAAGTTCGACTCTAAAAGTAGCGTTGGGTAATGCCTCGATGATTTTACCGTCAACTTCAATTACATCAGCTTTAGCCATTGTCTCATCCTTCTAACTTTGATAATATTTCAGCTTTACCGTTTATAACCGCAACGGTATGCTCATAATGTGAACCACGTAAACCGTCGGCACTCACGACATCCCAGCCATTGTCCAAAATAACGGGCTTTCCATCTTTTTGGCATATCATAGGCTCAAGACAAAAAACCATGCCGTTTTTGATTTTTGGACCAGCTTTTGGGTTTGGGGCATCAAGATAATTGGGAATCTCAGGTTCTTCATGCGGTTTTTTACCTATTCCGTGTCCGCAAAAATTACGAAGCGGTACATATCCTCGCTGCAAAATAAATTGCTCCATCAAAGAAGAGAGCTCTTTAAAGCGCATCCCTTGCTTGATGTTCTCAATAGCATAATAAAGCGTATCTTTCGCACATGCAATAAGCTTCTCATCTGCTTCTGTAATTTTCCCAACACCGACAGTCACGGCTGCATCACCAAACCAACCCTCTTTTTCCGTGCCAATATCGTAACCGACAACATCGCCCTCTTGAAGTTTATAATCGGTTGGAATACCGTGAATAATCACTTCATTAACAGAGGTACAAACAGAAGAGGGAAAACCGTAAAGACCTTTGAAAGAGGGCTTTGCACCTTGGCTGAGTATGTACTCTTCCGCCATAACGTCCAGCTCTTTGAGTGTCATTCCCGGTTTGGTGTTTTTTTTAAGAAGATCAAGAGCCCCCGCAACAATGCGGTTGGCTTCTCTGAGTTTATCGATTTCAGCCGGTTTTCTAAGTGCTATAGCCATTGCTACAGACCAACCGCACTGAGTGTTTCGTATTTGCTCATATATATCTGAGCTTCTATTTTTCTCATAGTGTCAAGTGCTACCTGAACAACGATCAAAACAGCGGTTCCTCCAAAGAAGAATGGAACACCAAGACCTTTAATAATCATAAACGGTACAACCGCGACAAGACCGAGATAGAGTGCACCCGTTACCGTCAAACGGCTTGCAACTTCGTTTAGAAACTTTACAGTTGCCTCTCCGGTTCGAATACCCGGAATAAAACCACCTTGTCGTTTCAAGTTTTCCGCAATATCTTTTGCATTGAATGTTATACTCGCATAGAAAAAAGCAAAGAAAACAACCAATACAAAATCAAGCAGGTTGAAAACATATCCACCTGGGTGGAGAATATCCGCTATTCTTTGTACTACCGGATTGGTACTGCTTGAGAGCAGTGTCATTGGAAACATCAAAATCGCACTGGCAAAGATAACGGGAATAACACCCGACAGATTTACTTTAATCGGAATATAGTTCATAACCCGTTTATTCTGGTTTTGCATAATCGTTTTTTTAGCGTATGTTACCGGTATTCTTCTCTCGCCAAGCTCGACATAGATAATAATGCCCACAGTCACAACGATAAGCGCAATGATAGCTATAAGCGTAAAGAAGCTCATTGCACCTGTATTGAGCATCGTAACCGTTTTGCCTATTGCACTTGGAATGGCAGAAACTATACCTGCAAAAATTATCAAAGAGATACCGTTACCGATACCGTTTTGCGTAATCTGCTCTCCAATCCACATAAGCAGCATCGTACCGGCCAGCATTGAAATAGCAGCCAATGTAACAAATGTCGTATGGTCAACCAAAATAGCACTTGCGCCATTAGGTCCGCTGAGGCTTTGAAGCCCTACGCTCACTCCAACAGCCTGAACAAGTGTAATGACAATTGTAGCGTATCGAATTATCTGCATGTACTTGACCATACCGTCTCGCTCTTTTTTCATTTGAGCTAGAGTTGGAAAAGTTGCCGCTAAAAGTTCCATGATAATCGAAGCTGTAATGTAAGGCATGATGCCAAGGGAGATAATGGAGAGACGCTGTACAGCATTACCGCTGAACATATTAAAAAGTCCGAGTGCGTCGTTTTGATGCTGATCGAAGAATGATGCTATAACACTGGCATCGACACCGGGTACCGGCACATAAGCCAGCATCCGGTAAAGAAATAAAAACCCGATAGTAATAAGTATCTTATTAACGAGACTCTTACTCACGGCTATTTACCTGAAGTGGTTACGTTTTCGTCTTTGATTTTCGATGCAAGATCTTTTGCACCAGTACCAATGAGTTTCACTTTCGTTACACTGTTCGCGATTTTGTGAACACTTCTGATGCTTTCCATAGTAATTTCATCAAGTTCAGTGATAGCTTTGACCTTCACGACGTTGATGACGTAAGGCTTAATCACTCTTGAGTGAAAACCGACTTTTGGAAGTCTCTTCGCAAGTGGTTGTTGACCACCCTCGAAATTTCTCTTTCTTTTATAACCGGTTCTGGATTTTTGACCTTTTTGACCACGTGTAGAAGTCTTGCCCATTCCAGAACCCTGACCGCGTCCTACTCTCTTTTTAGAGTGAGTAGAACCTGCAGCTGGAGTTAAATTTTCAATACCCATTTTCTATCCTTTTATTCTTGAAAGTGCTTCGATAGTCGCACGAACCAAAGTATTTGGGTTGTTCGAACCGATCGACTTTGTAAGAACATCCTGGAAACCGGCAAGCTCAAGAACAGGTCTTGCAGCACCACCGGCAATCAGACCAGTACCCTCAGATGCTGGTTTGATAAGGATACGGCTTGCATTGAACTTGTGTTCGATGTCATGCGCTACAGTAGTACCCTTGATGCTTACAGTCGTGAGATTTTTAAATGCATCGTCAACCGCTTTTTTAATCGCATCAGGAACCTCTTTGGCTTTACCAAATCCGTATCCTACTGTTCCTTTTTTGTTACCGACAACGACAAGCGCGGTAAAACGAAATCTTCTACCACCCTTGACAACTTTAGTAACACGGCCTATGTTAACAATAGTCTCTTCAAACTCTTCTCTATTGATTTCCATTGTGTCCCCTAGAACTTGATTTCGTTTGCACGAAGTGCATCACCAAACGCAGCGATAACGCCGTGGTATTGGTAACCGTTACGATCAAAAACGATCGTGTCGATGTTTTTCTCTTTAAGCTTCGCAGCAAATTCTGCTGCAAGTGCTGCTGCACCCTCTTTGTTTGCTTTTTGAGAAATCGATTTAGAATTCATCCCGACAATCGTCGTACCGGTCGTATCGTCTATGGCTTGAACCATCAAGTAGCGATTTGAACGAAACACGGAAACACGAGGAAGCTCGGCAGTACCGCTTATTTTAGATCGAACCCTCTTCTTTCTTTTTAGGCGGTTTGCGAGTTTGCTTTTCAATACTCTTGCATTCATTTTAACTTCCTCCCTTATTTCTTAGCTGTTTTACCGGCTTTTCTGACAATATGCTCATCGACATATTTGACACCTTTGCCTTTGTATGGTTCCGGTGGTCTAAAGCTTCTGATTTCCGCTGCTACCTGACCTACAAGTTGTTTGTCATGGCTTTTGAGCGTAATGATATTTTTCTCTACAGATGCCTCTATACCCTCTGGAAGCTCATAGTTTATATCGTGAGAGAATCCAAGTTGCAAGTTGAGTACTTTGCCTTTTACGGCAGCTCTGTATCCGACACCGTTGATTTCAAGTTGCTTCTGGAAGCCTTTTACCAAACCTTCGATGTTGTTGGCACTGATAGCTCTGTATGTACCCCAGAACGCTCTATGCTCTCTTGAGTCTGAAAGAGGTTTGAAAGTAAGAACATTCCCCTCTATCGTAAACTCAACGTTCCCCTTGGTATCGAGAGTAAGAGACTTATTGCCTTTTGTAAACGTCAGTACGCTACCCTCAGCAGTGACTTTTACGTCAGCTGGAATTTCTACAGGATTTTTTCCTATTCTTGACATACTACTCTCCTCCTACCAAACTGTACATACGACTTCGCCGCCAATGCCAAGCTCATATGCTTTGTCATTTGGCAGGATGCCTTTGGATGTACTTACGATAATAGTACCGTAACCGTTTTTAAATCTTTTGATCTCGTCTTTACCTTTGTAAATACGACGACCAGGCTTGGAAACTCTCTTGATCTCGTTGATCGCAGGTTTACCGTTCTCATCATACTTGATAACTGCATTGATGCTTTTTTTCACACCGTCTTCTACGACGTTGCAGCTTTCAAGGTATCCTTTCTCTACAAGGATGTTCGCTACAGCTTCGACACTTTTAGAGTGCATAAGAGTAGCAGTACTTAGTCTTCTCATACCGGCATTTCTGATACGTGTCAGTGCGTCGGCTATTAAATCATTTACCATTTTATTTTCCTTTGCTAATCATTAGTAGTATCAAAGCTTACCAGCTTGACTTTCTAACGCCTGGGATCAATCCCTCACTTGCCATTTTTCTGAAGCAGATTCTGCAGATGCCGAAATCTCTATAAACCGAATGTGGTCTACCGCAGATTTGACATCTTGTATATGCTCTAACTTTGAACTTTGGAGTTCTTTTCGCTTTTGCGATCATAGACTTCTTTGCCATTATTTGCTCCCTTTAGTAAAAGGCATACCCATTTTCTCAAGCAATGTGAACGCCTGTTTGTCATCTTCAGTCGTCGTAACGATAGTGATGTTCATCCCGTGAATCTGCATAATGGAATCATAATCGACTTCCGGGAATATAAGCTGCTCTTGAAGACCGAAGTTGTAGTTACCGCGACCGTCAAAACCGTTTCTAGGAACGCCTCTGAAGTCTTTTACACGAGGAAGTGCTATAGAGATGAGTCTATCCAAAAACGCATACATTTTTTCGCCTCTTAGTGTAACACGTACACCTACAGGCATTCCCTCTCTTACTTTAAATCCGGCAACAGATTTTTTTGCATGGATAATACTTGCATGCTGACCTGCTATAGTCGTGATCGTTTGCTGAATGTTTTGCATAAGCTTGTTATCTTTCATTGCAAAACCTGCACCGACAGAGATAATTATTTTCTCGATTGCAGGAATTTGCATTGGGTTTTTGATGTCAAGCTCTTTTTGTAACTCAGGCTTTAAGTTGTCATATTTTTCTCTCATACGAGTTGCCATCTACTTATGCCTCCACTTTTTTTACGTTTGAAACATCTATAGGCATCTCTTTGTTGACATGTCCGCCTTTAGTGTTCTCTTCTGTTGGTTTAACAGCTTTTTTCGCTATTTTGCAACCCTCTACGATTACTTTGTTCTTTTTAGCCATAACCTGAAGAACTTTTCCGGTTTTACCCTTGTCGTCTCCGGCTATGATTTGAACCATATCGCCTTTTTTGAACTTGAATTTCGCCATTATACAACCTCCGGTGCAAGAGATACGATCTTCATAAATCCTGCATATCTGACTTCACGGCTTATCGGTCCGAAAATACGAGTTCCGATAGGCTCTTTCTTGTTATCGAGAATAACAGCCGCGTTATCATCAAAACGAATCAAAGAACCGTTTTCTCTATGGATCTCTTTTTTCGTTCTCACAACTACAGCTTTCACGACGGAACCTTTTTTCACTTTCGCAGTCGGTATAGCTTTTTTGACAGAAGCGACGATAACATCGCCCACTCTTGCGTATCTTCTTTTACTGCCACCGAGCACTTTGATACACATGATCTCTTTTGCACCGGTGTTGTCTGCTACGTTGAGACGAGAAAAACTCTGAATCATTACTTCTCTCCTAAAATGCTCTTAAGTCTAAAAGCTTTTCTTTTAGAGATAGGTCTGCACTCTACAGCTACTACCTCGTCACCGACTTTTAGCTCATTGTTCTCATCATGAACTAGGTATTTTTTAAATCTTTTCACAACTTTGTGATATCTTGGGTGCATAACACGTCTTTCTACCAAAACGGTAGCAGTTTTGTCACCCGCAATTTTGATCACGTTACCTTGAATTTCACGCTTATGTGTCATTGCCAGCCCCTACTTACTTGCTGCAGTAATTGCAGTGTTGATTCTTGCAATATCTTTTTTAGCGTTTCTAAGTTCGCTAGTATTTTGTAATTGCATAGTTTTATGTTTGATTCTGAGTGTAAACAGCTCGGCCTTTTTCTCTTTGAGTAAAGCCTGAAGCTCTTCGACGCTCTTGTCTGCTAAATCAGAATATTTCATTGCTCATCTCCTGAGTGACTATTTTTGTTTTAAACGGTAGTTTGTGCATCGCAAGAGTCAAAGCTTCACGAGCGAGTTCTTCCGGAACACCACCCATTTCGAAAATGATTCTTCCCGGTTTGATGTTCATAACCCACTGATCTACACCACCTTTACCTTTACCCATTCTTGTTTCAAGAGGTTTTTTGGTAAGTGGCTTATCAGGGAATACACGAATCCATATTTTCCCGTTTCTTTTGATGTGACGTGTTGCAGAAACACGAGCCGCTTCTATTTGGCGAGAATTGATACGACCATGCTCAAGTGCTTTGAAACCGATGTTTCCAAAAGCCAACTTGTACCCGCTTCTTGCCTTACCGCGGTTTCTGCCTTTTTGTACTTTTCTATATTTTGTTCTTTTTGGCATCAACATGATTATTCACCTTTTCCGCTTTTTTCGCGTCTTGGAGATCTTCTTTTTCTGTTATCTCTTTTTTCTTCTTTGGCTTCTTGAGGAATACCTTTAGTAAGTACCTCACCTTTGAAGATCCATACTTTGACACCGATAATACCGTATGTCGTATGCGCTTCTGCAAAACCGTAATCGATTTTCGCTCTTAGTGTATGAAGAGGAACACGTCCCTCAAGATACCATTCCGTTCTTGCCATCTCAGCACCACCGAGACGTCCTGCAACTGCAACTTTGATACCTTTAGCACCGCTTCTTTGTGCATTTTGCATAACTTTTTTCATAGCACGTCTAAATGCAACACGGCGCTCAAGTTGAGTTGCAACGTTTTCTGCGACAAGCTGTGCAGAGATTTGTGCCTTTTTCTCTTCTTTGATATTGATAGAAACAGGTTTATTAACAAGTTTTGTCAATGTGTTTTTAAGTTTCTCAATATCTGCACCTTTTTTCCCGATGATAACACCAGGACGTGCAGCGACGATAGTCACTCTGAGTCTTTTAACTGTACGCTCGATGATGATGTTACTAACACCCGCATAGTAAAGCTCTTTTTTCAAGAATGTTCTGATCTTGTGATCTTCACCAAGATTTGCAGGAGCAGATTTGAAGTTTGGAAACCATCTACTCTCCCAGTTTCTGTTGATTCCTAGGCGAAGACCTATAGGATTAACTTTCTGTCCCATACTATTTACCCTCTACTTCTACTAATATGTGTGCTGTCGGTTTTCTGATCCCTGATGCCATACCTCTTGCACGAGGTCTGAATCTTTTCAAAACGGGACCGTTGTCGACACGGCATGACGAAATAACGCAGTCTTCAGCATCCAAGCCGCTGTTTGCTACGGCAGATGCTACGACTTTTGAAATGATCTTCGCCGCTTTGTTTGGAGTGAACTCCAATGCTGCCAATGCCTCTTCGGCATTCATACCCTGAATCTCTCTTGCTATAAGACGAGATTTAGTAGGGGATACACGAACGAATCTAAGTATTGCTCTAGCCATCTTAACCTACCTTCTTCTGAACAGAACCTTTGTGGCCCTTGAAAGTTCTAGTCGGAGCGAACTCTCCGAGTTTATAACCGATGTGGTTTTCTGTAATATATACAGGAACGAACTGACGTCCGTTGTGTACATTGATTGTCAAACCTACCATCTCAGGAAGAATCATACTTCTTCTAGACCATGTTTTGATAGGCTTTTTATTGCCGCTTTCTTTTGCAGCAAGAACTTTTTTCATCAAATGATCATCTACAAATGGACCTTTTTTTACACTTCTTGCCATTTAACTACCTCTTCGGATTAGATTTACGGCGAGTAATAATGAGCTTATCACTTGCTTTTTTACGTCTTGTCTTCGCACCTTTTGTCGGTTTACCCCATGGAGTAACCGGATGACGACCTGAGTTTGTTTTACCTTCACCACCACCATGCGGGTGATCGATTGGGTTCATCGCAGAACCACGAGTTTGCGGTCTGATACCCATATGTCTGCTTCGTCCCGCTTTTGCGATAACGATGTTTGCATACTCTTCGTTACCAACTTCGCCGACTGTCGCCATACATTCGCCAAGAACGAGTCTCATCTCAGAAGATGGAAGTCTTAGTGAAACGTACTTACCGTCTCTACCCATGATTTGAGCGGATGTACCTGCTGAACGTACTATTTGACCGCCTTTTCCAGGTTTGAGCTCGATGTTGTGAACAAGAGTACCCACAGGAATATTTTTAAGCTTCATTGCATTTCCGGTTTTAATGTCAAGTCCGCTTTCTGCAGCTTCTACGACATTACCGACTTCCAAGCCTTTTGGCTGAAGAATGTATCTTTTTTCACCGTCTGCATATACGACAAGTGCTATACGACAGTTTCTGTATGGATCGTACTCGATTGCTTTGACAGTTCCGGGTACGCCGAATTTGTCTCTTTTGAAATCGATGATACGATAAAGTTTTTTCGCACCAGCTTCTTTATGTCTAGAAGTGATACGACCTCTGTTGTTTCTACCCGCTTTTGCAGGGATTCTCTTTAGAAGGCTTCGTACACTCGCTTTACCAGTGATGTCACTGCTGTCGATGTTTGTGTAGAATCTTCTACTTGGAGTTATTGGTCTGTATGTTTTAATCGCCATGTTACACCGCCAAACTTTCGATTTGTGCACCCTCTGGGAGCTTCACGTAAAACTTTTTATAATCCGCTTGCTTACCTTGCACACCACGGAATCTTTTTGCTTTTCCGTTTTGTCTAAGTGAGTTTACTTTTGTCGGAACTACACCGAAGTACTCACGAAAGACTTCCTTCAACCCTGTTTTAGTCATTCTTGGAGTTGTCTGAACAACGATAACTCCATCTTCTTGAAGACCAAGAGTCTTTTCTGTATAAACAATAGATTTAATATCTGTTATATCTGCCATTATTTAGCCTCGCTTGTCAGATTTTCCCAAACCGCTTTTTCCATAACGATACTTCTGTATGAAGCAGCAAGGAAAGCATTGAGCTCGCTCTCTTCTATAAGGTAAGT
>JALWLR010000048.1 GCA_027084065.1 Helicobacteraceae bacterium
ATTTACAGAGCTTGGACTCGATAACAGATTATTGCAAAGCATAAAAGAGCTTGGGTTTGAAAAGCCTACCTACATTCAAGAGCGTACAATCCCCGTGGTACTTCAAAAAAAAGATATTTTCGCTACGGCACAGACGGGAACGGGAAAGACGGCGGCATTCGGTTTGCCTATGCTTCATAGACTCAAAAAGCATCTGCCTCAAAAGCACCGAGCACTCGTTCTTGCTCCTACAAAAGAGTTGGCATTCCAAATCAGTGAAGATCTAAAGCAGTATGCGAAGTATATGGATCTTAAAATAGCGATGATAGTAGGAGGCAAAGAGCTGCTTGCACAAAAAAAAGCACTCAAACAAGGAGCCGATGTCATTGTTGCAACTCCGTCGAAAATTCTTGAACACATTCAAAATGGTTCGGATTTGAAAGATATAGAGTTTTTTGTTTTGGATGAAGCGGACAGAATGCTGGATATGGGGTTTGTCAAAGATATACGAAAACTCAATGAATATTTCTCGAAAAAACATCAGACACTTCTTTTTAGCGCAACCATAACTGATAAAATTCGCAAGCTCTCGAAGTTGCTTTTGCGAAGCCCCGTTTTTATAGAGACGGCAAAGAAAAATACGACGGTAAAAAATGTCTCTCAAATAGCCTACAAAGTAGATGAAGAGCAAAAAGCGGAAGCGACAGCCTACCTTATAGGATCACGTAACTATGAGCAGGTACTTGTGTTTACTAGGACGAAAAAGAGTGCGGATGCTTTGGTTGAGGTGCTCAAAGAGTATGGGCTCAAAGCGGAGGTTATACATGGAGATATACAACGAAGCACGAGACTTCGCCGTATGAAAGAGTTCAAAACCGGCAAGTTTCAGGTACTTGTAGCAACAGACATCGCTTCACGTGGTCTTGACATAGCAGAGCTTCCGTGTGTCATAAACTATGAGCTTCCGGCAGCACCGAGTGACTACATTCATAGAGTAGGGCGAACGGGAAGAGCAGGAAGAGAGGGGGAAGCCATCAGCCTGCTTGACATTTACGAGCGTCATGATATACGAGAAATAGAGCGTATTATCGAAGAGAAGGTCCCTCAAGAGATTTTAAAGGGATTTGAGCCGGATCCTTCGAAAAGACGAGAGGACAAAGAAGCCGTAAAACTCAAAAGTGAGTATAAAAACCAGTACCAAAAACGCAGACCGAAGAGAAAGCAGCCTGCAAAAACGAAAAAAAGAAAAACAACGAAAAGGGGATGATGTGGAGTTGTGTGTAGCGCTAGATTTGCCGAGTATGGAAGAAAACATTGCACTTGTCAAAAAAATACAAAACTATGATGTATGGCTGAAAGTAGGGCTTCGAAGTTATATTCGTGATGGCAAAGAGTTTTTGGATGAGATTAAAGCCATAAATCCCGATTTTAAGATTTTTCTAGACCTCAAGCTTTATGATATTCCCAATACAATGGCAGATGCCGCAGAGTCCATAATGAGTCTTGGTGTCGATATGTTCAACGTACATGCAAGTGCCGGCAAAAGAGCGATGCAGACGGTTATGCAAAGATTGCAAAAGTATGAAAAACGCCCTTTGGTACTTGCTGTAACAGCTTTGACCTCTTTTACAAATGAAGAGTTTAAAGAGGTGTATAATGCGGACATTGACGAGATGGCGGATCGCTTTGCCGTAGATGCTTATGAAAGTGGGCTGGATGGAGTTGTGTGTAGTGCGTTTGAGAGCGCTTCCATAAAAGAAAAGACCGCTTCATCGTTTATGACACTCACTCCGGGAATTCGTCCCTTTGGAGAAGATGCGGGAGATCAAAAACGTGTTGCAGATATTGCTTTTGCAAAAAATGCGGCTGTGGATTTCATTGTAGTCGGTCGTCCTATTTATAATTCGGATGAACCGGCAAAAATTGTAGAGAAAATTTTAAAAGAGCTAAAAGATTAAGCTTTCTATTATGTAAGTCAGATTATAATTCCGATCTACATAAGTAGAAACCAAATGGAGAAGTGGGTGAGTGGCTGAAACCACACCCCTGCTAAGGGTGCGAGGGGGCAACTCCTCCGAGGGTTCGAATCCCTCCTTCTCCACCACTTTTACTCTTCTTAAAACATTCTATAATTCTTGCATGTTATCCATTTAATTAACTTTATTTAGAAATCCAAAAAGCTGATACAATAGATTTTGATTTTTGGCCTATTTTGAAGAAACTTTGGGGTCTTCAACAAAAGAAGGCTGATAAATATTACCAAGGAAAAAAATAGTGAAAAAACTTGACCCACAAACCCCCGACTTTACCGACCAGAACATAGCCAAACTAGCTGAGCTTTTTCCAAACTGTGTAACGGAGAGCAGAGATGAAGATGGTGCACTTCAAAAAGCTATAGACTTTGACCTACTCAAGCAAGAGCTTTCCAAAAATATCGTTGAGGGAACGAAAGAGCGTTACCGTTTGGAGTGGCCGGGGAAAAAAGAAGCACTGCTTGCGGCTAATACACCCATAGATAAAACCTTACGCCCCGCACGAGAGGAGAGTGTCGATTTTGACACCACCAAAAATCTTTATATAGAAGGAGACAACCTCGAAGCACTCAAACTCCTCCAAGAAGCCTACCTTGGCAAGGTAAAGATGATATACATAGACCCGCCTTACAATACGGGCAAAGATTTTGTTTATAAAGACAACTTCACAAGAGGTCGCTATGAGGAGCTGGAGGAGAGCGGGCAAGTAGATAGCGAGGGTAACCGTCTGGTGCAAAACTTGGAGAGTAACGGACGGTTTCATAGTGATTGGCTCAGTATGATGTATCCGAGACTTCGACTTGCCAGAAACCTGCTTAAAGATGATGGGGTAATATTTATCTCGATAGACGATAACGAAGTGCATAATTTGAGGAAGATTTGTGATGAGGTGTTTGGGGAGGGGAATTTTGTAGCAAATATAGTTTGGCAAAAAAAATATGGACCAGCTAATGATGCAAAGTATATATCTCAAACTCATGAATATGTTCTTGTGTATGCAAAGTCAATTATATCTTGGAGTCCAGGGTTGCTTCCACGTTCAGAAAGTCAATTAAGTGCTTTTTCCAATCCTGATAATGACCCAAGAGGTGTTTGGCGAGCAAGTGATTTGTCTGTAAGAACATATAATGACAATTGTGATTATGACATTATAGGTCCAGATGGAAGTGTTTATAAGCCACCTGCAAGTCGTGCTTGGGCAGTTAATGAAAAAAGATTTAAAGAATTGTTGGCTGATAACAGAATAACTTTTGGTAAAAATGGCAAAAGTCGTCCTATGTTGAAAAAATTTTTAACAGAAGTAAAACAGGGAATTACGCCTGATACATGGTGGGATAGAGAAAAATCAGGAGATAATAAAATAGCTCGTTATGAAATGAAAGAAATTTTTCCTGAAAACATTTTTGATACACCAAAACCTACGAAATTAATTCTCTTAGCTACGCGTATAGCTAATTTAAATCATAACGACATCATCCTCGACTTCTTCTCCGGCTCTGCCACCACCGCCCATGCTGTGATGCAGCTTAATGCCGAAGATGGCGGTAATCGCCGCTTTATTATGGTGCAACTTCCTGAAAAAACCGATGAAAAAAGCGAAGCCTACAAAGCGGGTTACAAAACCATCGCCGAGATAGGCAAAGAGCGTATCCGCCGTGCGGGGAGAAAGATAAAAGAGGAGAACAAAGACAAAGAGGGGATAGAGCATCTTGACATAGGCTTTAGAGTGCTGAAAATTGACAGCTCCAACTTCAAAGATATTTACGCTACACCAGATAATATCACCCAAGAGAGCCTTTTTGAGACAGTAGAGCATATCAAAGCTGACAGAAGCGCAGAAGATTTGCTCTTTGGGGTGCTTGTGAGATGGGGTGTGGACTTGAGTTTGCCTATACGAAGAGAGACTGTTGAAGGTAAAGAGGTCTTTTTTGTAGGACACGGAGACTTGGCAGCCTGCTTTGAAGAGGAGATAGATGAAGCACTCGTTAAATCGCTTGCAAAAAAAGAGGTGCTTCGCGTCGTTTTTAAAGAGAGTAGCTTCAAAGATGACAACATCAAGATAAATACCGAGCAGATTTTCAAACAACTTGCCCCTGCGACCGAAGTGAGGGTGATATGAGTCAATTTGAACTATCGTTACTGCCTTTAGAGAAAGATATTGAAAGCAAAAAAGTATTAAAAAAAGCTGCACTTGCAAACAAAGAGTTGGCAAAGCTCGATGGATTAGTAGCTGCCATACCAAATCAAAGCATCCTTATAAATGCACTTGTTCTTCAAGAAGCAAAAGAGAGTAGCGAGATTGAAAATATCATAACCACACATGATGAGCTTTATCAAGCCGGGGTTGATTTTGATGCGGCTTCAAGAGAAGCAAAAGAGGTGTATCATTATCGTGAAGCACTTCTGTATGGGTATGCGCAGGTCAAACAAAAAGGCTTGCTACTTAAAAAAGATATAGTGGAGATTCAAAAGATTTTGGAGGGAAACAGTGCTGGCATACGAACACAATCTGGCACAGTTTTGAGAAATACAAAAACCGGAGATGTTATCTACACACCTCCGCAAGAGAATCAAACTATTCATGTACTACTTGACAACTTGGAGCGCTATATTAACGAGCCTTCGGAAAACGACCCTCTTGTCGATATGGCCATCATTCATTATCAGTTTGAGTCCATCCACCCTTTTTATGACGGTAATGGTAGAACCGGACGGATACTGAACATTTTGTACTTGGTTCTTAAAGAGTTGTTGGAGATTCCTGTTTTGTATCTTAGTCGTTATATTATCCGTACAAAAAGTGATTATTATCGATTGTTGCAAGAGGTAAGAACAAAAGGAGCATGGGAGGAGTGGATACTCTATATGCTTGATGGAGTGATTCAAACTTCTCGTGAAACGATTTGTATCATCCGCCAGATTCGCACTCAAATGCAAAGTGTGAAGGAGCGCATAAAAGAACATGCTCCTAAGATATACAGTAAAGACCTACTGGAGTTATTGTTTAAACACCCATATACGAAAATCGAATTTGTGATGGATAGCTTGGGAGTTACAAGGCAGACGGCTTCGAGTTACTTGAAAAAGCTGGAGTCTATGGGGATACTTCAAGAGCACAAAATAGGACGCACAAAGTACTTTATAAATAAAGAGCTTTTTGAGCTTTTACGAAAGAGTGCCGAAGATGTCGAATGTGTATAGTTATATGTTAAAAAATTTGGATTTTTTTAACATATTTGTTCGATATGTTAAAGAAAAGAGCTTTTGTTTAACATATATGAATGAAGTGTTAAAAAAAGCCAAATGTGACAGAGTGACAGATATCCTCTGACAGAGATTTGGCGTTTGTAAGTGCAATTGTGGCATAAAAAATATTGATATAGAGTTAAAATCAGAGGAAAATGCAGTGAAAATACGCTTTAAACATCAAAAATATCAAGCAGACGCAGTAGAAGCGGTTGTGGAGTGCTTTAGAGGACAGCCTTATAAAAAAGGGTTTGAATACCTTATAGACCCAGGCAAGCCAAAGTCTGTGGCAGAGACTAACTTGCTTGACTTCGCTTTGGAAGAAGAGGTCGGGTTTGCCAACCATAAAATCGAGTTAAGCGAAGATGCGCTGCTAAAAAACATCCAAAGTGTACAGACAAATCAAAATCTACCCATAGACTCCACTTTGGTTAAAACAAGCGTATGCGATGTCAATCTTGATGTGGAAATGGAAACAGGAACGGGGAAGACTTATGTCTATACCAAGACTATCTTTGAGCTGCACAAAAGATATGGCTGGAGCAAGTTTATCATCGTCGTGCCAAGCATAGCCATACGCGAGGGGGTTGCGCAGAGCTTCGAGCTGACAAAAGAGCACTTTTTGGAAGATTACGGTATGCAGGCAAGAATTTTCATCTATGACTCCAAATCGCCGCAAAATATCAAAAGTTTCGCAACCGATGGCGGGATACAGGTAATGATAATCAATGTCCAAGCCTTCAACGCCAAAGGCAAGGATGCAAGGCGCATCTACGAGGAGCTTGATGATTTTGAGTCACGCCGCCCGATAGATATGATAAAAGCTACCAATCCTATCTTGATAATAGATGAGCCGCAAAAGATAACGGGTGATGCAAAAAAGGAGTCCAAAAGTTTTCAAGCGCTCAAAGAGTTCGAAGCTCTTATGATTTTGAACTATTCGGCTACGCACAAGCGAAAAAACAATCGCGTCTATAGACTCGACGCACTCGATGCCTACAACCAAAAGCTTGTCAAAAAGATAGCCGTCAAAGGGATAGAAGCAAAACATGTCGGTGGAGTAAGCCCATATCTGTATCTCCAAAGCATAGAGATTTTCAAAGACAAACCGCCAGTGGCAAAAGTGGAGATAGAGATAAAGCAAGCTAACACCATCAAAAGGGTTGTGCGAAAAGTGGAAAAAGGAAGAAGCCTCTATACGCTCTCAAACGAGCTGCAAGAGTATAAGGGGCTGGTGGTTAGAGATATAGATGCCTCGTCCTTGGAGCTTAGTAACGGAGAGCGACTTGAAGTGGGTGAAGTCATTGGAGATGTAAGCGAGAGTGTGCTTAGAAGACTGCAAATCCGCGAAGCTATCAAAAGCCACCTGCAAAAAGAGCAAGAGCTCTTTTACAAAGGGATAAAAACACTCTCACTCTTTTTTATAGATGAAGTGGCAAAGTACAAGTTTTATGATGATGAGGGCGAGGAGCATAAGGGGGAGTATGCCAAAATCTTTGAAGAGGAGTATAAAAAAGCGCTTGAAGATGTTAGCTCAGTGCTCAAACCAGAATATCATAACTACTTGATGCAAATTACACCCCAACAGACTCATAACGGCTACTTCTCGATAGACAAAAAAAGCAAAAGACTCAAAGACCCAAAAATCAACACAAGAGGGGAAAACGCAGGCCTTAGCGATGAAGTTGAAGCGTATGATCTGATACTCAAAGATAAAGAGCGACTACTCTCCTTTGGGGAGCCTACACGTTTTATCTTCTCTCACTCCGCACTTAGAGAGGGGTGGGATAACCCCAACATCTTTGTCATCTGCACCCTCAAACACTCTGATAACACCGTAGCAAGACGCCAGGAGGTGGGGCGCGGTATGCGACTGTGTGTCGATAAAAACGGAGAGAGAATTGATGATGCTGCAATCGTACACGAGGTCAATGTACTAACAGTTGTAGCCAATGAGAGCTATAAGGAGTTTGCTGCAGGGTTGCAAAAAGAGATAGCCGAAGCGATATCGGATAGGCCAAAACTTGCCAATAAAGAGTACTTCAAAGGTAAAATCGTTACAACGGATGATGGTAAAAAAGTGTATATAGATGAAGCAAAAGCGGAGATGATAGAGTACTATCTTATCCGAAACGGCTATGTTGATATGAAAAAACATCTTACACCAGAGTTCGTAAAAGCAAAAGAGGAAGGCAGGCTTGCACCTTTGCCAGAGGAGCTTGAACCTATAAAAGG
>JALWLR010000049.1 GCA_027084065.1 Helicobacteraceae bacterium
ATTTCAAAGAGATCAACGACAAGTACGGCCACCTCGTCGGGGACAAAGTTCTTAAAGAGCTGACAAAGCTTATTCGCACCCATCTTAGAGAGAGTGACGTCTTTGGCAGATGGGGCGGCGAAGAGTTTATGATAATCGCTCCACATACCTCAAAAGAGGAAGCAAAAATCATGGCGGAAAAACTGCGCAAACTCATTGAAACCCACACCTTCGAAGATGTGGGGTCACTAACGGTCAGTTTCGGTGTGACGGAGTGTCAAAAAGAGCACTCTTTGCATACCGATATTCAAACAGCGGACAAAGCGCTCTATATTTCAAAAGAACAAGGTCGAAATAAAGTGACTGCACTTTAGGAGTCCATAGGCGGATTTTTATGCGTATACTCACTTTGTTGCATTTGAATCTGCTTTGCAAGCAGTTGTAAACTCTCTTGAACATCCACATTGTCGCTGCTACTGCTTTTCTCCTGCTTTTGCAGTATCTCATCGAGCCTCTTTGCTAGTCTCTCTACAAGCTCTTTGGACTCCTCTTGCAATTGCTTACGCGATACAAGTAGGTTTTCTACTTCCAAAGCCAGCTCTTTTGTTACTCTTGCATACTCTAAAGCAACATCTTGCAACTCCTTTTCCAACGTGTGTAGTCCTTTGGTCATCTCCTGTTGCACTGCTTTTTCTGCATGTAGAGTTTGCAATGTTTCATCTATTTCATCCATTGCCTCGTAAGTATGCTCTTTTATGCGTATCAAGCTCTGCTCACTCTCACGAAGCGATGTCTGCAACGCCTCTAGATGTGATTTGAGCATTTGCAACTCCTGCTGGGTGTTTTGTACACTTTGATGAAGTGCTTTTTGTACCGTTTGGATTATCTCATTGGAAATTTTTTGTGATGCCTGACGAATGGACTCCGTTTCATGCACAACTGCCTGGAGCTCTTTGGCGATTGTTTCTCGCGTACCCAAAACCGCTTCTAAGTAGCTCTGTATACGCTCAAAATGCTCTTTGTTCGATATTTGTAACATCTCTATATGCGAATGAACGACACGCTCCAACTCCGGCAGTTTGAACTCCGTAAAATTTATAAAAAGCTCCTGCAGTTGCGTATGCCACTTTTCCAGTTCGGAAAAACGATCCATAAAACGATGCTGATTGTGTAGAAGCTCTGAGAGTTTCTCCAAGTCTTCATTTAGTTTTTTGGAAAAAGCTTCTCTTGTACGCTCCTCTTGCAAAGCATACTCTTGCATATTGTGCTCTAAAGAGTCTAAAGCCTCTTCCAACTCTCCCAAACGTCCAAGCAATAGTTGGGTAGATTCTTGCTGCATTTTTTTCTCTTCTGCATGCTGTGTTTGATGCATAATGTTCATAATGATAAAAAGCATCAAAGCAACCAAAAAAGGAATGAAAGAGCCTTTAATGACAAAAAGCAAAGAGTGCGATTCATCGGCGATGATAAAATGCAGTACCGAAGCGATAGCCCCTATACCCAAAATGAGCGGAGCGTAGTTGATTTTGTTTGGCTGTTTGTAGATGGCTATTTGACGCAAAAATATAATACCCATCAAAAAAAAGGAGATATACATATAGATGTCAAGCATTGCTTTTCCTCAAAAACCGTAAT
>JALWLR010000050.1 GCA_027084065.1 Helicobacteraceae bacterium
GTTTGTGGATGGGAATTATAGGAAAAGAATGCTTAAGGGGAGCTTAAATTGTAGAAATTTTTACAAAACCTGTTTCTGGTTCAATTAGAATACTCATTTCATTACCTTTTTTATCTGTCAGAGTAATTTTACATTGAGAAGTAACAACTCGTCTTTTAGGGTATGGAGTAGTATAATTTGAAAGTTTACCTCGTAATAAACGTCCAAATGCATCGAATTCAATGCGCTTACTGCTATAGTATGAGCAGCTTTTAGAAAATTTGACTTCTTTTATGCCGTACTGTTTTCCAATATTATAGCGTCTAAGTCCTTGAAATTCTTCCAGTTTTCGAATATCTAACTCTTTTACTCCCGTAAATCCACCGCTTAAATATCTTTTCGGATTCAATGGGTCTTTTGCCACTTCATTTGCAACATCAGGGTTACCTCGACTCTTACCCGCTCGATCTGAAAATATAGTATAAGCAATCTCATCATCAGAATAATGATCGGAGTTAAAAATAAGTGTCCAACGTTTTTTATACCAATTGGTATCTCCAGGTTTATAGTGATCCTCCGATAAAGCCAAATGCTGGGTATATCGTATATCAGATACGATTTGAAGTGCAGCTTTGGTAAGCAAAGTTTTGGAGTCCTCTTTTTTTATTATAAATATACTGATAATGGCTATAACCACGATAACGAAGATCATCTCCAGTAAAGTAAATGCATATCTTTTTTCCATAAAATATTGTAGCATAGTAATGTCATAATACAATTATGTTTCAAACTAAGGAGGAGTTAGATGGATTTGCACAGTGTCGGACCAAAGCCAATAATAGACCAACACGGTATCGATTTCAACAAAAGCGAACCAGACAGATACACTTTTTTAACAGCTACATTGGAATTACTTCAAAGTATCGAAAAATGCCAAGAGGAATCTTGCAAAAACGAGATAAATATTTTCATGCATCCAGTAAAACTAAATGATAGCGAAATAGTACCGCTAGTCATGAAATACTGTAACGCAAAAATTGACAAACTTATTAAAGAGAGCGATAATAAAGTTACTCACCTGATACACAAATATGAAAAAGCCGTCAATGAAAATTCTTCTCTCTCATCTGAAGAAAAAAATGCATGGCTCGAAAACATCGAACTAATGGAAGGGTACTTAAAGCAATTCCTGCTTAATGAAAATGTTTTTGAATGTTTACTTGAAGAATTTGTAAATTTCCTGTACAAGCAAAAAATAAAAAAAATTACATTTGACCTTGGAAACAATTACGGCTTTGTCCTAACATATTTACAAAAATTTCTTACCGAACATAAGCCCCCACTAGATGCAAAACTAGATGTCGAAGTTAAAGACAAAAAGAGTATAGGGCATTTTTTAATTTTTTATCCATCTTCTTCATTGAGTCAATAGCTAAGGTAAAGAGCAGCAAGTCTTTATTTGATTTTTTCAAAAAGTTCGTTATAATGACTCTACTATGATAAATAAAAAAAATGCGTTTACTCTGTTGGAACTTGTATTTATTATTGTGGTAATCGGAATAATAGCAGCAACACTCGTACCGAAAAAAAACGATGACTCCTTAATGAACGCGTTATCGGCTATTACTTCC
>JALWLR010000051.1 GCA_027084065.1 Helicobacteraceae bacterium
ATGGTCGATGGTGTTTTGGTACTTGTCGATGCCTATGAAGGGGTTATGCCGCAGACGAAATTTGTCGTTAAAAAGATGCTTCAGCTTGGTAAAAAACCGATTGTCGTCATCAATAAAATAGACAAACCCTCTGCAGATCCCGAACGTGTCGTAGATGAGATGTTCGACCTTTTTGCCGATATGGATGCAGATGAAGATCAGCTTGATTTTCCCGTTATTTATGCTGCAGCGCGTGATGGCATAGCAAAACTGGATATGGCGGATGAAGATGGGGACTTTCAGTGTATTTTCGAGACGATTATCAACGAAGTGCCAGAGCCAGAAGGAAGTGCGGACAATCCGTTCCAGGCTCAAGTCTTTACACTAGATTATGACAACTATGTCGGTAAAATCGGAATTAGCCGTATATTTAACGGGCGTGTCAAAAAAGGCGACAACATAATGCTTGCCAAAGCGGACGGCGAGATGGTCAAAGGGCGTATTACGAAGCTTATCGGTTTCCATGGTCTTAATAGAATGGAGATAGAAGAAGCAGAAGCCGGTGACATTGTCGCATTTGCCGGTATGGAAACGGTTGATGTGGGAGATACCGTCTGTGATCCGGAACATCCAGAAGCTCTTGATCCGCTTCATATAGAAGAGCCTACACTTACTGTTGTGTTTAGTGTCAACGACTCACCGCTTGCAGGACAAGAGGGGAAACATGTAACGGCGAACAAACTCAAAGATCGTCTTGAATCTGAAATGCAGACGAATGTCGCTATGAAACTGGAAACGATAGGGGAAGGAAAATTTAAAGTTTCCGGACGCGGAGAGCTGCAAATTACCGTTTTGGCAGAAAATATGCGTCGAGAAGGGTATGAGTTCGGTATCAGCCGTCCAGAGGTTATTGTCAAAGAGATCGAGGGTGTGAAGTGCGAACCGTTTGAGCATCTTGTCATCGATGTGCCTGAAGAGTTAAGCGGAACGGTCATAGAGCGTCTTGGAAAAAGAAAAGCGGAAATGAAGTCTATGGTACCTATGGGACAAGGGTTTCAGCGAATCGAGTTTGAGATTCCGGCACGCGCACTCATAGGCTTTAGAGGTCAATTCCTTACAGATACGAAAGGAGAGGGTGTTATGAACCACTCCTTCTTGGAGTTTAGACCTTATAGCGGTTCTGTTGAGAGTAGAAGCTATGGAGCGCTTATCTCTATGGAAAATGGCGAAGCGCTTGCCTATTCGCTTTACAATCTTCAAGACAGAGGGGTGCTGTTTATCAAACCGCAAACAAAAGTGTATGAGGGGATGATTATAGGAGAGCACTCCAGATCCAACGACCTTGTAGTCAATCCTATCAAGGGAAAACAGCAAAGTAACGTACGAAGTTCGGGTGCGGATGATGCCATCAAGCTTGTTCCACCGCGTGATATGAGTTTGGAGCGTGCGCTAGAGTGGATTGAAGATGATGAACTCCTTGAGGTCACACCGAAAAATATTCGTATACGTAAGAAGTTACTTACTGAAAATGAAAGAAAACGCGCGGGAAGAAAATAATCCGCGCTTAAAAATAGTAATACAGCAAAAAGGAGTAAAGGTTTTCATGACTCCTTTTTGCATCCGCA
>JALWLR010000052.1 GCA_027084065.1 Helicobacteraceae bacterium
CTCTCCATGGTCACTCATATAGAGTACGGCGGTATCGGCTGTATCATATTTTTTGGCGAGGTTGATCGTTTGGTTTAGAAAGTTATCACTGTAAAGCAGCACATTGTCATAGGCGTTGGCTATGGACTCTTTGGAGCACTGTTCAAGTTGGTTCGTTTTGCAAACAGGTGTGAATTTTTCATACTCTTTCGTGTAGCGTTTGTAGTATGCAGGACCATGATTGCCCATTTGATGTAAGATTATGAGTATATTTTTGTCTTTGTTTTTCTGAATGAAATGCTCAAGACCGACAAGCATACCTATATCACGACACTCATCGTCACATGCAGGATTGTTCTTTGGTGTTTTATAGTCCTCATAGCGCACGCGCAAAGCCACCCCTTTAGAGTCGGAGTTGTTGTCGCGCCACAAAATAGCGACTTTGCCCGTATGCTTGAGCACATCGAGCACATTTTCAGTGTATTTGGCTTTTTGGTAGCTGTAATTTGAGCGTGTATAGGGTGAGAACATACAAGGCACGGAGTAGGCGGTTGATGTGCCGCAGGAGTACATCTTTTCGAAGTTGATAAGGTCTTGAGTTTTTAGCTTTGGATTTGTCTCTTTTTTATATCCGTTTAAACTGAAGTGATCGGCACGTGCGGCTTCGCCTACAATCATAAAAACTATTTTTCTCGTTGTATTGTCCTCTATTTTGGCATCGAGTCCGATACGTTTGAATGTATGGTTTTTGTTTTTGAAAGAGTCTTGCATGTAGTAGCCAATGGAGTAGATCCAATAAGCGGGATTGGAGTAAAATCGAAGCACTTTGTGTTCTCTAAAAAAAGAGGCGTAGTATTTGCTAAAAGCTATTAGACAAAGAATAGCAAGAATAAAAGCTCCCAGTAGAGCTTTGAGTTTGGCTAAGAGCTCCTTTTTCCATGGTCTGTAGATTATCTCTGTTTTATAGACGATATAAGAGGGGAGAAGGCCTAAAAACAGGACATAAAGCAGCAGTTTGAAACTAAGTAGATCCATGGATTCGTGAATGTCGGTTTGAAGGGCGTTTCGTATCATCGAATCGTCTATGACGACATTGTAGGTGTTCATAAAGTAGGTTGTAAAAGAGGAGACAAGCAGCGTTATGATCAAAATCGGTTTGGTCGTATAGCGTGAGCTTAGCAGTGTAAAGAGAATGTAGGTAACACTGCCAAGAACAACGCCAAGAGAGCATAAAAATAGAATGTTCCCCATAGTAGGGGGATAGACTTTGAGCGCATTGGAAAAGAGCGGGTAGTTGTCAAAGAGTATAAAAAAGAGCGTTACGAAAAAAATCAGCCGTTGTTGTGACATGCGCAAAGAGAACTTCATTTATGCAAGCTCCGAAATTTTCTTTGCAAGTTGCGGAGGAAGTAGACCGAGTGATTCTTCAACTAGGAGCGTATTGCCGTGAGGGATGAATTTGTCATCATACTCAAAAGTGTGTAAATGAACGTTTTTAATGCCTTCACTTTCTAAAAATTCCAAAAGTGCAC
Organism: Helicobacteraceae bacterium; assembly: GCA_027084065.1. GTDB lineage: Bacteria > Campylobacterota > Campylobacteria > Campylobacterales > Sulfurimonadaceae > S012-15. The sequence continues at coordinate 1,512 of JALWLR010000052.1, forward strand.
TACCGACACCACCCTCTTTGACACTATCACTGAAGATGAACCATTTGCTATGTCGTGCTGCAAGCTCTTTTAGCATTTGGGTATCGAG
>JALWLR010000053.1 GCA_027084065.1 Helicobacteraceae bacterium
GGCTAGTCCAATGCACGATATAGGAAAAGTGGCGATTCCCGATGAAATTTTGAAAAAACCGGGTATGTTTACAAAAAGTGAACGGCGCATTATGGAGAGACATGCAGAACTTGGGTATGAAATGATTCGCCACTCCGAACGCCCACTTTTGCAGGCTGCTTCGATTGTCGCGTATGAGCATCATGAAAAGTGGGACGGCAGCGGTTATCCAAGAGGATTAGCGGGAGAAAATATTCATATATACGGTCGTATTACGGCTCTTGCCGATGTTTTCGATGCACTTGGAAGTGATCGGGTATATAAAAAAGCATGGCCGCTTGAGAAAATTTTCAATTTGATTAAAGAAGAGAAAGGAAAGCACTTCGATCCTAAAATTGTCGATGTTTTTTTTGAGAAGATTGAAGAGATACTTGCTGTACGGGAGCGATTTCGAGATGAGTTTAAAGAGGAGAGAAACAAAGAGTTAACCACACGAACGATTCAGGTACTGGGTGCTTATGGGACAAAACTCAAAGGTTTTGGCACGACCTCCATTTTACTTAACAAGAAAAACGTTATCGATGCCGGACATATATTAGAAACTTTAGAGGAGTTTAGTGTAGAGTTGGAAACCATTTGGCTTACGCACTCCCATTTGGATCATATAGGTGATATTGCCTATGTTTTGGATGATTACTACACTCAATTGCAGCATCCACTTCGCATAGCGGGCAGAAAAGAGACGATTCAAGCGCTTAAGGAGCATTTTTTCAACAATGCAATCTGGCCGGATTTCTCTAAAATTCCACTAGTGCACGGAAGAGGTTTTTGCATAGAATATATGGAAATAGAGTGTGGAACAAAGTATGCAATAGGCGATACGGAGTTTATAGAACCCATTGAAACGGATCATACCGTACCAAGTTGCGGTTATATCTACATGCAAAACGAAGCCTCTATCCTTATAACGGCAGATACACTCGATATAGCCAACATTATTGAACGCATAAATAGTGATACCTCCATTCAAGCATTGATGGTTGAGTGCTCTTTCCCTTCATATTTGGAAGAACTTGCAAAAGAGAGTAAGCACCTCACACCCGATCTTCTTGTAAAACAGTTGGAATCGCTAAAGCGAAAAGACTTAAAAATTTATATCAACCATATTAAACCTGTTTTTTTAAATGAATTAATACAAGAAATAGAGGAAAAAATGGGCGATTTTGATGTTGAGATAGTAACTGATAAAAAAATTTTGCATTTTTAGCAAAAAACTCTTGACATCAAAAAAAAAATCGACTATAATTCTGGCTCAAATTCACTGAGACGCCGCAATAGCTCAGCTGGCTAGAGCAGCTGATTTGTAATCAGCAGGCCCGGGGTTCAAATCCTCGTTGCGGCACCATTGAATTGAACGAATATTAGAAACAGTGTTAGACCAGAATGAAGTGGTCAGGTAGTCAAGTGGCCAACGACGGCAGACTGTAAATCTGCTCCCTATGGGTTCGGTGGTTCGAATCCACCCCTGACCACCACTTAAATCACCGATGCGGGTGTAGCTCAGTTGGCTAGAGCTCCTGCCTTCCAAGCAGGTTGTCGAGGGTTCGAGTC
>JALWLR010000054.1 GCA_027084065.1 Helicobacteraceae bacterium
CCCCCAGCTTCTAAAACAAAATTTTCCTCAGCTGCTTTGTGGAGTTAATATTAAACTCCTCCCCTGCAAGCTCATATATTTTTTGTGTCAGGCTCTCTATCTTCTCTTTGACCTCTTTTTTGAAACGCTCCATAAACGACACATCCAAACGAATACCCGCTTTTTCCATAACCAAAAGCGTCTCTACAAACGGCACTTCGACATCGAAAAACTCCTCTTTGAGATGTGTAGCGTTTTGCAACTCCAGCAAATCCATAAGTTTGTCATAAAGTAGACGTGTAAGGTAGGCATCCTCAGCAGCATAGAGCGTTGCTTCTTCAAGTGGTACGTTCGCGAAAGTTTCTCCCTTTTTGACCGTCTCTTTGTAGCTTATCATCGTATGGTCGAAAAACTTCTTTGCAAGTGCATCCAAAGAGAGCTTCATTTCCGGATCACACAACCACGCAAGAACGATAGTATCGGCATATATGGGAAGCGTCTCTCTTTCAAGCAGACCTGTTACGAAATGCAAGTCGAATTTAAGATTATGCCCTATGACGCGAGAGCGAAAAATTTGTTCTATAGCTCTCATGGCTGCCTCTTTGGAGACCTGCTTGTCCAATCCAAGATAAAAGTGCCCATACGGCACATAGTATGCTTTCTCTTTCTCAAAGCAAAAACTAAATCCGACAATTTCATCGTTTTCATAGTCAAGCCCCGTCGTTTCCGTATCGAATCCAACAAGGGTTTGTGCATCGAGACGCTCTAAAACTCTAAACAACTCTTCCTCGTCGGTTATCAGTTTAGCCTGAAAATCCAACTGCTTTGCTTTTGTTTGTGCTTTTTGCTCATTTTGGGTTTGAGACTGCTGCTCTTTGCTGACAAGATTTTTTGCATGTAGCATTCGTAACACGGCATTTTGTTCATACTTGACAAGTTCATCATAAATATTTAAAAATGGATTTTCGACATCCATTTTGAACTCTTCAAAGTCGATGCTGTCAAAAACATCATCTCGAAGCGTAACGAGTTTTTTGGATAAAAAAGCGTTCTCTTTGCCCTCTATGAGCTTTTTTCTGACCCCCGGCGGTGTCACTTCATCTATATGGGCATAAATATTCTCAAGTGTACCCCATTTTTGCAGCAATTTTGCCGCTGTAACCTTGCCTATACCTTTGACACCGGGGACATTGTCCGCACTGTCACCCAAAAGCGCCTGATAATCTATAAACTGCTTTGGATGGATGCCATATTTTTTCACACAGTACTCTTCATCTATAATTGTGTTTTTAATAGCATCAACCAAAACGACCCGCCCGTCATCTATGAGCTGATACAAATCTTTGTCATGAGAAACGACACGTACGTGGATTCCCTCCTGTTTGGCAAACTTGACAACTGTCGCAATGACATCATCCGCTTCAAAGCCCTCTTTTCCCAGTGTTTTATAGCCCATTTTATTGATCCATTCTATGGCGATGGGAAGCTGTTTGAGCAAATCTTCCGGAGGTGCTTCTCTATTTGCTTTGTAGTTTTCGTCCAGTTCGTTTCGAAATGTCGGACCTTTGGAGTCTATGGCGAAAATGATATAGTCACTATCATGCTTTGTCT
>JALWLR010000055.1 GCA_027084065.1 Helicobacteraceae bacterium
AGATAGAGTTGCAGATGGATGAAGATGTCGTTTTGGATGTTGATGAAATGCTCATGCGTGTCGCTATAAAAAATTTGATAGAAAATGCTTTAAAGTACTCTGAAGACGAGGTTGCCGTCTCTTTGGGCTCCAAGTCGCTGCGTGTACGTGATAGAGGCATAGGGATTGAAAAAAAAGAGATAGAGAAGATCACTTCAAAATTTTACAGAGTATCGAAAAACGGCTGGGACAATTCTTTGGGGATTGGTCTTTCATTGGTCTCTCATATAGTTCGGGTACATGGATTTACTCTGGAGATTCAGAGTCAAAAGTCTGAAGGTTCGACCTTTAGCATCCTTTTTTCCAGGGATGCTAACGAGTGATGTCTAAAGAGGGATCGTAGACTTTTGTTTTGACGCCAAAGAGTCCAAGCAGCGTGTGAAACAGATAGTCATGCGAGAGCTTTTGACTCTTTTTCTTTTCGATTTTCGTTGCGTTGAGATCATGAGCGAAACGGCTGTTAAGCCATAAAAAAGCACCAATGTGCTTTTGGGCGTCTGGTGCTATGAAGTAGGGTAAACCATGCAGATATATACCGTTTTCGCCAAGACTCTCTCCATGGTCACTCATATAGAGTACGGCGGTATCGGCTGTATCATATTTTTTGGCGAGGTTGATCGTTTGGTTTAGAAAGTTATCACTGTAAAGCAGCGCATTGTCATAGGCATTAGCTATAGACTCTTTGGAGCACTGTTCAAGCTGGTTCGTTTTGCAAACAGGTGTGAATTTTTCATACTCTTTCGTATAGCGCTTGTAGTATGCAGGACCATGATTGCCCATTTGATGTAAGATTATGAGAATGTTTTTGTCTTTGTTTTTTTGAATGAACTGCTCAAGACCTACAAGCATACCTATGTCACGGCATTCATTGTCACATGCAGGATTGTTCTTGGGCGTTTTGTAATCCTCATAGCGCACGCGCAAAGCCACCCCTTTGGAGTCGGAGTTGTTGTCGCGCCACAAAATGGCGACTTTACCCGTACGCTTGAGTACATCGAGTACGTTTTCGGTGTATTTTGCTTTTTGATAGCTGTAATTTGAGCGTGTATATGGTGAGAACATGCAAGGCACGGAGTAGGCGGTTGATGTGCCGCAAGAGTACATCTTTTCGAAGTTGATAAGATCTTGAGTTTTTAGTTTTGGATTTGTCTCTCTTTCGTATCCGTTTAAACTGAAGTGATCGGCACGTGCGGCTTCGCCTACAATCATAAAAACGATTTTTTTCGTTGTATTGTCCTCTATTTTGGCATCGAGTCCAATACGTTTGAATGTATGGTTTTTGTTTTTGAGTGAGTCTTGCGTGTAGTAGCCGATGGAGTAGATCCAATAAGCTGGATTGGAGTAAAATCGAAGGACTTTATGCTCTCTAAAAAAAGAGGCATAGTATTTGCTAAAAGCTATTAGACAAAGAATAGCAAGAACAAAAGCTCCCAGCAGAGCTTTGAGTTTGGCTAAGAGCTCCTTTTTCCATGGTCTGTAGATTATCTCTGTTTTATAGACGATATAAGAGGGGAGAAGGCCTAAAAACAGGACATAAAGCAGCAGTTTG
>JALWLR010000056.1 GCA_027084065.1 Helicobacteraceae bacterium
GTGGAGGTTGGTAACAGCATCATACTCGTGGAGGCACTTGTAGGGGATACACGCCTACTTGACAACATTTGGGTTTGATGTTTTTGGAGTGAGAAAACCCTCTTGGATGAGAATGTCTACCGTTTTTTTAAAAACCGGTACGGCAGTTTGTGAGGCGAAGTGGTTTTTTTGGGGTTGTCTGACAACGACGCCTATCGTGTAGCGGTGTTTGTCATCGTTGGCAAAACCCAAAAATGAGGTATTGTACTTATGTACATAGCGTCCTTTTTCGACAAGGTGTGCCGTTCCTGTTTTTCCTCCTATGACAAGCCCGGGTGTAATTGCCTTTTGCCCCGTTCCTTTGACTACTGTTTTGACAAGTATCTTTTTCATTCTGTTTGCTGTTGGACTGCTAAGTGCTCGGTGGATGTTATCACGCTCTATCTCTATGCGCTCGCTTCCGTCTTTAAAAGCGGTCACAAGGTAGGGATCGACGCGAAGCCCGTTGTTGTTAAAAGCACTGTAGGCGCGAAGGAGTTGCATAAGATTGACGCGCATACCATATCCGTAGCTAGTTGTCGCTTTGTAGATCTGGTTTTCTAGTTTGCCTGCTGTAGGAATGGAGCCTCTTTTTTCATAGACCAGATCGGGAGTCGATTTTTGAGCAAATCCAAAGCGTCGCAAACCCTGGTAAAACAGTGTACCGGATAGACGCTGTGCCAGTTGTGCCATACCGACGTTGGAGGAGTAGACGATGACATCTTCTGCACTCAGCCATGAAAAGCGGTGCTCGTCCGTAATGACTTTGCGCCCTATGCGAAAGCGCCCTTTGTGCCCGTTTACTATTTCGTAAGGGTTGACAAGATGGTGTTCCAGCAGTATAGAAAAAGTGATGGGCTTGATGACACTACCCGGCTCAAAGCTGAATTCGATGGCGGAGGTATTAAGCGCATTGTAGTCGCGTCTTCTAATCTTTTTTGGGAGATAACGGTTCGAGCTTGCAAGAGCGATGACTTTGCCGCTTTTGGACTCCATAACAGCGAGAAAAACCTCTTTTGCTTGGAGCTCTTTTTTTGCTTTGTCCAGCATCTTCTCAAGTCGTATCTGCAGCCCCAGATGGATGCCAAGTATGACATCCAGCCCATTTTTCGGCTCTTGAATAAAGCTTTGTTTGTTCAAAAGTACATAACCGTTAACATCTCTTTCTCCGGAAACTTTCCCCTCTTTGCGGGCGGAGAGCTCCTCTTCGAAACGCTTCTCAAGCCCTTTGACTCCTTTTGAGAGCGTATAGCCATTCTCTTCGACTTTGTGAGGATACCCCAAAACAGGAGTAAGAGCTGTTTTGTAGGGGTATTCTCTGCTTTCGCCGCTTTCTATGATGCTTAGCCCCTGCATCGTGTAGATGCCTGTTTTTGGGTTTTTCAGACTTTTAAACACATGAAAACGTCGCAGTTCATAAGAGAGCTGTCTGAGGTACTGTGCCTCTTTTTGGGGTATGTTGTAGCTAAGAACGACTGCACCTTTTTTGTTTTTGAGCCGCTTTTGGATCTGCTTTTTATCGATACCGGAGTAGATGCTAAAAAGGGCTATGAAGAGTTCTA
>JALWLR010000057.1 GCA_027084065.1 Helicobacteraceae bacterium
AAATAGAAGTCACTCCATTTGGCTTCCATATTCAGTAGATGGGCATATTCGTTTTTAGAGGGTAGTTTTTTAAGTTCAAGTACGGGATGGTCGTTGAGTGTTAAATGCATTTGACGAAGCAGTCGTTTCTCTTTTGGAATGAAAAGAAGATAGAAGCACTCATTCTCTTTGCAGCGTTTTGGATAGACGGCATTGAGGTGGACTGCAGCCATGACGGCTATGTTTTTTCCCTCTTTAGTAGAAAAGTATGTCACTTTGACATTGTCAAACGCCCGCTCTTCGTCACTATTTAGACCAAATTTACTATAGGCACTTTTATCGGCACACCCATAGAAAAAAAAGAGTGCCGCTATTATCGTTGCCACTTTTATCATTGTCGTACTCATGTTTTTTTGCAAAATTATAGCATCATTAATGAAGGCTTTTGTATAATTTTGTCAAAAAAACAAAGACGTATCATGAAAAAAAGAATAGCCGTAGGTTTCACGGGTCCTTCCAACAGTGGAAAGACGACACTCATTTTAAAAATAGCAAGAAAGTTGATTCATAAAGAGGGGTTGGAAGTAGCCATTATCAAACACGATCCAAAAGACAAAGCATGGTTTGATGTAGAGGGTAAGGACAGTTACAAGTTTTATGACACGGGGGCTGAGGTTATAGTGACCTCCCCTACTAGAACGACCTACTTCTCCAATCGACACAAAGATCTCGATGAGATGATTCGTCTTTTTGGACATTTCGATGTTTTGCTTGTCGAAGGGCTTAAAAATCTGCCTCTGCCAAAAATAGGTGTCTTTCGAAACGAGCTTGATCCGGAGTATTTTGACTATATGAAAGCAATAGCGGTCGATGAGAGTGTCGATGCAACCACTATCCCGACAGATTTGGACATTTTGAATCTAAACGATACCGATGAAATCATCAAATGGATACTACAAAACGGAAAGGAAGTATAATGGAACATAATTTAGACGCTATATTTGAAGCGATTCAAAAGAGTGCAAAAAGAATCAAAGAGGCAATAGATACCAAAGACATAGGCTACTCTCAAAGTGCCAACAGCTCCGGTGAGACACAACTTGAGCTTGACATCAAGTGCGATATGATCATAGAGGAGGAGTTTTCGAAAATTCCTCAAATCCACACGATTGCAAGTGAAGAGAAAGAGCATGCCGACGAGTTGCATGCAGATGGTCAATACTACATCGCCTACGACCCGCTTGACGGCTCTTCTTTGATTGATGTCAATTTGAGTGTAGGAAGTATTTTCGGTATATATGACGGTGGTTTTGGAACAGACAAAATGGTTGCGGCATGTTATGTCGTGTATGGTCCAAGAGTGGAGATGGTATTTGCTTACAATAAAGTGAAACTCTATCTTTTGCAAAACGATGAGTTTGAGTATGTAAAAGAGATTCGCTTGGAAAACAAAGGAAAACTGATGGCTCCTGGCGGTACACAGCAGTACTGGCCGAGTTATCACAAAAAGATGATAGATGATTTTTTTGCAAGTGGCTATAGACTTCGTTATTCCGGCGGGATGGTGCCTGATTTGCATCAGATTCTTCTCAAAGGC
>JALWLR010000058.1 GCA_027084065.1 Helicobacteraceae bacterium
TGAAGACGGCTGACTTTTCTTGCGGCAGTCTCTTTTTTCAAGATCCCTTTGCTTACAAATTTATGGATGTTTTGGTTAGCGACTTTGAGTGCTGCTTGCGCTGCCTCTTTGTCTCCTGCTTCTACTGCGGTACGCACCGCTTTGACGATGTTTTTCAAACGAGTTCTGTAGAAACGGTTTCTTTCTGTTCTTTTAATCGTTTGGCGAATTCTCTTGAGTGCTGACTTGTGATTTGCCATGTATGAGTCCTCTCATATTAAATTTAAGTGTGGAATTTTAGCTTAAATATAATTAAATTGAAGTTAAAGCATGGCTATTTTCTCCCTTTTTTAGGTAAAATAGGAAAAAACGGACAAAAATCATGGCAAAACATCATCTTCTACATGCAAAAGAGCATGCACGCAGACACAAAAAACAAGCCCTTGTCTTTATAGTCGCTTTGTTTCTTTGGTTTCTTCCCGCTCCAGAGGGGCTCAAAACAGAAGCGTGGCATCTTTTTGTCATTTTCTCCTCCGTCATCGCCGCCGTCATCATAGATGCGACAACCATCTTTGCCGCCTCAGTCATCGCACTGGCTGCCAGCGTCCTTTTGGGTGTGCTTACCCCCACTGAAGCCTACAGCGGTTTTAGCAAAAGTTTCATCTTACTCATCGTCGTAGCCTTTCTTATAGCCAGAGCCGTTATAAAGTCGGGGCTTGGCAAGCGCATCGCTTTTTTGATTATAGAAAAGTTCGGCAAAAGCTCACTCGGGCTTGCCTACTCACTCATTGCCGCCGACATCTTCATAGCGCCCGCTTTTCCAAGCAACACCGCACGAAGCGGAGTTCTTTTCCCCATAGTCAACGCGCTCGCTCACGACAGCGACTCCAAAGTACCAAACGGAACAAGAAAAAAGCTCGGCAGCTTTTTAATGATGAGCTCTATGGCGGGTCTTACACTCTCCTCCTCTTTATGGCTTACGGCAATGGCAGCCAACCCGACAGGCGTCGCCATAGCCAAAGAGTTCGGCATTCAAATCAGTTACGGCATGTGGGTTGCAGGAGCCATCGTACCTGTTGCTATCTTGTTTGTTTTGCTTCCTCTTGCCATCTACAAAGTCTACCCACCCGAAATCAAACATACCCCACAAGCTCCGCTTGCCGCAAAAGAGGCTTTGAAAAAGATGGGCAAAATCTCCAAAAACGAATGGATCATGGGCGGAGTGTTTCTTTTTATGCTGGGTATGTGGATCTTCTCAGCGACACTTGGCATAGACAAAACCGCCGTCGCATTTTTGGGTCTTGGTGTTTTGATCTTGGCAAACATCTTTACCGCTGAAGATATGAAGCTCGAAGGTACGGCACTGGAGACACTCATTTGGTTTGGCACACTCTACACTATGAGCGTCTATCTCAACAAACTCGGTTTTATGCTCTATCTTGGAGAGCACATCTCACAGGCTGTTACCGGTTTTAGCCCTTTGGCAGTTTATCTCATCCTTGTAACTGCGTATATACTCATTCACTACTTTTTCGTCTCTCAAACCGCCCATATGCTCGCACTCTTTAGCGTTTTTTTAAGCGTAGGAATCCA
>JALWLR010000059.1 GCA_027084065.1 Helicobacteraceae bacterium
CTAACACATACCGATACTTTTGCAATGTCGTTGATGAAACAGAAACTGTTTCATCTTCAAAACACTCCGAAAACGGAGTGCTTCAAAGATCAAACACACTGCTCGTGTTTTCTCTTTGTTTTTTTAGCCGTTTAAGTTATTTCTTATAAAACGGCTATAATAAATTTCAATGCCATCTAAGGCGCTATCTCTTCTACATTATCGACTGGACCGTCATAACCGCCTTTACAATCCACTGGTTTTTCGCCATCAGATGTCGGACATACGGCACTTGTCATATTTATAAGAACCGGCACCAAAAAGAGCGAAACGGCGGTAGAAGCCATCGAACCGAAAATCAAAGCAATTCCAAGCCCTCCAAAGATCGGGTCTGTCGATAGAAGTAAACTCCCCAAAATAATCGCTACCGTCGTCATCAAAATAGGCTTGGCTCGTGTAGCCGTAGAGATGGCAATAGCTCTTTTTTTCTCAATCCCTTTTGCGATGAGCGACTTTGAAAAGTCTATTAACAACAGTGAACTTCTTGCACTTATCCCCATCAAAGATATAAATCCTATCAATGAGGTCGCTGTTAAAAAAAAGTTCGTTCCACTAAGCACCAGTGCTATTTTATCCGTTATCCAGTGACCGAAAATCACTCCAATGATTGAGAGAAAACTCGCTAACAAAACAATCCCGCTAAGTGCATACGACTTATAGTATACAACCATCAGCAAAAACATCAAAATAAGTGCCGCAATAAACGCCCCTCCCAAATCCCGAAACGTATCGAGCGAGACTTTCATCTCTCCATCCCAGCGAAGAAGCATTTTATCTTTTGGATCATGCTTGTCTTGAAGATGCAAATCGAACATATAGGTACTCATCCCCGGCTCTTTGGTAACGTTGAAATCTTTTGAGAGTCTCTTCAGCAGTTTTTCTCTTGCATCCAAAAGCGGATATACCTGCGATACAAGATCACATTCGGCGGTAATTGTCGTCATATCTTTTAAATCTTTACGGTACATTGTCGGGTTAGAAGGCATCTTTACGATCTTAACAACCTCTTTGACCGGAATCATCATCCCCATTTTATTCATCAGTCTAAGTCTTGAAAGCTTCAACTCAAGTCCAAATTTCGACTTTGGAACAATCCAGCGCCCCTCTTTGTTAAGGCGGACGAAAATAGGAATTTGATCCTGTTGAGTGCGTGAATTTTTTACAGCAACAATCATCCCCTTAAAAGCGAGGTACAATATATTGTTAACCTGTTCCACGCTCAAACCGCTTCGAAGTACCTTCTCCTCTTCCGGCACTATCTGATAATAGTCATATATATCATCTTGCATAATGTCAATATCAACCAGTCCATCCGTATGCTTCAAAATATCGGCAATCTTTTCAGCCGTTTCACGCCGCTTTTGGTCGTTTTTGCCATAAAGCTCTATGACGATTGTAGCAAGTGTCGGCGGACCTGATGGCATCTCTATAAAACGAATGCGTGTATGGCGTGCCATCGGCTCACATACATCCTGAATTTTCGGGCGTAGTCTGTGAACCATCATGTAGCTTGGTTCGTCTCGTGTAT
>JALWLR010000060.1 GCA_027084065.1 Helicobacteraceae bacterium
CAGCAGGTTGTCATTCGTTTCAATTCAGAAGTTCGCAGCATTGGAGATGTGGGTAAAGGCTTGGCTTTGATTCAAAATGAAACGTCTGAACTGCTTGAAAATCTTGATGATGTAAGAGCTTCTACAAAAAGAACGAGCTCGCTTGCAGTGGAGAGTCTGCATACGCTTGAGGATATTCTTGTAAAAATGCAAAGTCTTGACGGAGAGATTCATGAAACCAATCTCTCAATTAGCTCTCTTAATGAAATGAGTAGTGAAATTACATCGATTGTGGAGCTTATTAAGGATATTGCCGAGCAGACCAATCTTTTAGCGCTCAACGCTGCCATAGAGGCGGCGAGGGCCGGAGAGCATGGACGAGGCTTTGCCGTCGTAGCCGACGAGGTACGCAAGCTTGCGGAACGAACACAAAAAGCGACAGCGGAAATCAATGTCTCTATCAATACAATGAAACAAGAAACTTCTTCCATCGTGGAAAAATCGGAGGTAATGACGGCTGTTTCCGCGGACGTTTCAGCTGCTATTTCAGAATTTAAAGAGGAGATGGCAACTTTACAAAAAGACTCAGAAGATACGGCACTTTTGAGTGAAGATATGAAAAACAGACTCTTCTTGACACTTGTAAAAATCGATCATATCATCTTTAAAGCGAACCTTTACGACATTATCGTAGAAAGAAAAATAGGGCAAAATGTCCCGGATGAGCATCATTGCCGCTTTGGAAAATGGTATGACACGATAGGAAAAGAGCAGTTTGGAAACTATACGACATTTGTAGAGATAAACAAACCACATACACAGGTGCACCAAAAAGCCAAAGAGAACCTCTCCTACCTCGATCCAGATAGACGAATAGAACATGCAAAAACTATCATTGAAAATTTCAAGACGATGGAAGAGGCGAGCTTGTATCTGTTTGAGTTGCTTGACAAACTTAAAGAGGAAATACGAAAAAAGAGAGTTTAAAATAACTCTATGTTAAGTTGAGTATAATTCGGGTAGGAAATAAAGATGAAAGGATATCCGGTTTGTTTGATACATTGAATGAGAAGTGCGCGGTTGTCGGTATTTTCGGTCATGAAGAGGCATCTAAGCTTGCCTACTTTTCATTGCATGCTTTGCAGCATAGAGGGCAGGAGGCTGCAGGCATCAGTGCTTCTGACGGAACGAAACTGCGTACCATCAAAGACCGAGGTCTTGTAACACAGGTTTTTGACCAAGAGAAGCTTTCGACTCTTCAAGGACGCAGTGCTGTGGGACATACACGCTACTCTACGGCAGGGGATGACTCCATTTTGGATGCTCAGCCTGTTTTTGCGCGTTACGATCTTGGCGAGATGGCGATTGTCCATAACGGCAACTTGACAAATGCCCAGGAGGTGCGAGAAGCACTTATTAAAAAAGGGGCAATATTTCAGACCTTTATGGATACGGAGAATCTGATTCATCTCATTGCGAAGAGTTCGAAAGAAAAGTTGCTTGATCGTATCATCGATGCGGTACAGCGTATTGAAGGTGCCTTTTCGCTCGTCTTTTTGAGTCGTACGAAAATGTTTGCGATGCGAGATCGTTTCGGTTTTCGTCCTCTGAGTCTTGGAAGATTGCAAAACGGTGGATATGTCGTAGCAAGTGAGACATGTGCGTTTGATCTTATCGGAGCGGAGTTTATACGCGACGTAAAGCCTGGAGAGCTTTTGATTTTTGAAGAGGAGAAAGCACCGCGTTCTATTCAAATCTTCGAGCCGCAACCAAAGCGCTGCATTTTCGAATATGTCTATTTTGCGCGTCCCGATTCGAATGTTTTTGGACAAAGCGTTTATGAAACAAGAAAAAATATGGGTGCAGAGCTTGCAAAAATAAAACCCGTCGATGCGGATATGGTCATTCCAGTACCAGATGGCGGGGTTCCTTCGGCAATAGGCTATGCTCAAGCAAGCGGTATACCTTATGAGATGGGTATTATGCGAAACCACTATGTTGGTCGTACTTTTATAGAACCGACACAAGAGATGCGGGATTTGAAAGTCAAAATGAAGCTTTCGCCTATGGTGGATGTTATCAAGGGAAAAAAACTCATTGTCGTCGATGACTCCATAGTACGGGGGACAACTAGTCGTCGTATCGTAAGAATGCTAAAAGAGGCGGGTGCTGCCGAGGTGCATATGCGCATATCGTCACCACCGACTACAGATCCTTGCTACTATGGTGTCGATACGCCGGATAAAGACAAACTCATTGCGGCTAACATGAGTGTGGAGGAGATATGCGACTATATCGAGGCGGATTCACTTGCTTATTTGAGTGAAGAGGCGTTGCTTCGTAGTGTCGCAGCGGAAGATGACAGCTACTGCACGGCATGTTTTACGGGGAAATACATCGTCTAGCATATGAAACAGATCTATACGTTTGGCAGGTATCTGCGTGAAAAATTTGCCAAAAAAGTTTATAAAGTCGGCATCAATATATCGGGTTTTACCTGTCCGAACATAGATGGAACGGTTGCACGAGGTGGTTGTACTTTTTGTGAAAACGACTCTTTTAGTGCCAGTACCGATGAGGTCAAAGAGCTCAAGGGCTTTTACTTAAATCTTAAGTCGAAAGAGAATCCCTACCTGGATAAGCAGCTGCTTCAGCTGCAAATGCAGTTCGATGCCATAAGTTCCAGACAAAAAAGAGAGTATGGCGCTGAAGCTTTTTTGGTCTATTTTCAGTCATTTACCAATACCTATGCCCCGTTTGAAACGCTCAAAGCCCTCTATGACAAAGCTCTCTCATTTGAAAATGTCGTAGGACTGAGCATTGGTACAAGAAGTGACAGTATCAGTGAAGAGACACTTGCTTATTTGAGTGAGCTGGCGAAAGAGAAAGAGATTTGGATCGAGTTTGGCATTCAATCCATCTACGATGAAACTCTGCAGAGAATCAACCGCGGTCACACTGCGCAAAATGTAGAAGAGTGGATAAAAAAGAGCAAAGATGCCGGTTTGAACGTATGTGGGCATCTTATTTTTGGACTTCCCGGAGAGGATAAGGAGATGATGCTCTCTACCGCTTCCAAAGCGTATGAATGGGGTATAGATTCTGTTAAATACCATCCTTTGTATGTGGTCAAGCGTACGGCACTTGCAAATGAGTATATGCGAGGAGAGTTTACGCCGATAACGGAGGAGGAGTACTTGGAGGTTTTGTGCGAAGCATTGAAAATGAAACCCGACAATGTCAGTGTACAGCGAGTGACAGCAGGCATAGATGATGACTCTTTGCTCGCACCCTCATGGTGTCGCGATAAAAACACGCAAATCCGTCATATCAACCACGCTTTGAAAAAATTGGGAATGAAATACTGACATGCAGAAAAAAGCGATTGTAAGTGCTTGTTTGCTAGGCGAGCGGTGTCGCTACGATGGAAAAACAAAGCGTGACGACAAGCTTTTAGATGCTTTAAAAGAGTACGAAATCATTCCATTTTGCCCTGAAGCGCCGCTTTTTGGCACACCTAGAGAGAAGATCCACGTTATGGAAAAAGAGGGGAGACGCTCTATAGTAACGGATGAATCAAACAAAGATGTTACCACCGAACTGGCAGATGAAATTCGGTCTTTTATGCAAAAGCATCCACGTGCAGAGCGAATTGTACTAAAGTCCAAAAGTCCAAGTTGCGGTCTTGGTACTACGCCGATTCTCGATGAAACGAAAAGATGCGTCGCTACAGGCAACGGCATAGCTGCTGAGATGTTTTTACAGCACTATAAAACCGCGAAAATCAGCGACGAGAACGAATTCCATTCTCGTTGACCTCTATTTCTCCCTTTTCTTGCAGTAGAACAAGTGCTCGCTTGAACTCTTTTTTACTCATTCCAAAAAACTCCGTTATGGATTCGGGTGTGCTTTTGGAGGTAAAAGGGAGTCTGCCTTTATGTTTTTTAAGCAGATCGAGGATTTTGTACTGTGACTCTTTGGCACCCTTGGCTCCCATTTTTTTCAAAGAGAGATCGAGATTGCCATCGGGTCGTCTTTTTTTGATGTAAGCCTCTTTGGTCATTCCCACTTCCAAAGGTTCGAATATTTCGTTATGAAACAAAAGTCCTTCGTAGCGATCATCGACGATGCACTTAAATCCAAGGTCTGTCTGTTTGATAAGGAGTGCTTTGACCTTTTGATTGGTCGTGAGACCTTTTGGATTGTGGTCAAGATACTTGGAAAACTTCTGTGTAGCAACAAGGCGGTGCGTTTTTTCATCATAAATGACTCGCAGAAAATGTTTTTCGCCTACTTTGAAGGGCTCTTTTTGCATTTTGGAAGGAACCAGCAGATCTTTTGGAAGCCCCCAGTCGACAAATGCACCAAATCTCGCGGTATCTACGACTTCGAAAAATCCAAACTCATCCAGCATTGCTTTAGGGCGTTGCGTTGTAGCTGTGAGTCTGTCTTCACTGTCATGATAGAGAAAAACATCTATCTCATCTTCCTCTTTCATTGTAGGTGTAACGTAGGCGTTTGGTAAAAGAACCTCGCTTCCTCTTTCATCGCTTAAAAAGAGACCGAAATCGCTTTTTCTATTTACTTTAAGTCGGTTCATTTTTCCGAGTTTCATTGCCTCTTCTATCATGCTAAGTACTCCAATCCAAGTTTTTTTGCATAATTATAGAGCATATCTCGTTCAAAGTCGTTGTTCGTGGCATATTCGTAGCCAAAACACTCTCTCCATAGTTCATGCGGTTCCATACACATGTAGAAGAAAACTTTTTTGTGCCATGGACGGAAGCTCTCATATGCATGTGAAAACATCTCCACTTTTGTCTCTTTTGGGTAGGAAAATTTTCCGCTGGCATCGTCGAAAGGCATTTGTGTGATCTTTGTTTTGAACTGTCGCAAGCGGAGCTGTTTTATGACGGGTTTGATGAAAGTGAGTGTACCAAAGCTTACCAAAGCGACCTCTTCTGGAGAAAAGTTTTGAAGGAGGGTATCATATACCTCTTTGTATTCATCGAGATACCCTTCATACTCTACAATGGGATGGAAATGAAAACCAACTTTGACTCCTTTGTTCGCAACGGCTCTTGCTGCTGCAATTCTTTTTTGGAGGTTTGCCGTAAGATGCTCTTCGTTTTCTATGATGGTTGGAGTGTTGAGACTCCATGTACAAAGAATATTTTTTGGCACCTCGTTTTTTAGTAAATATTCAATGTTGTCCGATTTGGTTTTGAACTCCAAAATGACGTTTGGATACCTCTTGGCAAAAGTAAAAAGAGCATCAAGAACCCCCTCTTTGTTGCCCCACATCAAGGAATCACTGCTTTGCCCTGTCCCTATATGGTATGTTTTGTTTGGATCAAGTTGGAGATTTTGGAGCTTGTTTGCAAAACCTGCATCGAATGTAATGGTATTTTGGTTGTAGAAGCTTTGTATGGAGCAGTAGGAGCAGTCAAAACCGCAACTCTCAACGGCATCGAGTGTCAAAAGATTGCAACAGCGTGTCTTTTCACTTGCAACGGGACACAGACCAAGCCCAAATCCCTCCTTTTGCACTGTTTCAAAACGATATTTTTGTTCACTTCGTTGTATGGAAGGGGAGAAATTCGCATAGGAGTTTCGTTTGTTTCTTAGCTGGGTATATGCCTCTTTTGTTTTTTTAAGTGCTATTTTTTTATCGGGATGGGAGACATAAAGCTGATCCAGCGGTTTTTCATCCCATAATTCTAAATCACGTGCAATCGTGATGTACTCGCGAATTTGCTGAAGTGTGAGTTTTTCGTTTTGTGCAAGCTCTTGTATGAACTTTTGATTCTCTTTTTCAAGTCGGTCGAAATAACTGTTACGTATGGCTTCTTCAAATTTTGTCGTTACATTTTTCATATTGGAATTATAGTGCAAAATGCCAACTTTTTCTCAAGTAGAAGAAAATAGCGTTACAATACATGCAAAAACTCAGGAAACAGCGATGCATTTGGGAGCATGTCCATATTGTGACGACGGTATAATAGAGGTACGGGAAAAAAGAGTTCATGGCAAGCGAGTGAAACTTTTTGCATGTAGTAACGCTCACTGGAAAAGTGAGGATGGCGAGCTTTGGGAACTTAGAGAGGATGCCACATGCAGTTTTAGGATATGGCAAAACGCGCTAGGGCGTTATGGAAAGTGGCTCTCTTATGCGGAGGTTCGTACACTTTTAGAAAAGGAAGAAGTGGAAGTAACGCTTGTAAGTAAACGCTATGGAAAAAAAATAGAGTATGAAAAAAAGATCATTCTTAATAGGGAGTATGGAGTTAGTGTTCTTTGGGATGAATAACTACATGCAAAAACAAAAAGAAGAAATTTGCAAAATTAATAAATCTTTAATTGGAGTTTAAGTATAATTCGCATCCACTTTAGTGCTTTAGCTCAAATGTCAGAGTGTTTTTAGAGATGCATTTTTTGTGTTTCTAAAAATATTGGCAAGGCGTAAGCCGGCCTGTGAGCGCTAAAGATGAGGAAATACCAAGGGAGCTTAGATGAAAGTTCGTGCTTCAGTAAAGAAGATGTGTGATGATTGTAAAGTCATCAAAAGAAAAGGTATTGTCAGAGTAATCTGCAAGAACAAAAAACATAAACAAAGACAAGGATAAACATGGCACGTATCGCTGGTGTTGATTTACCTAAGAAAAAAAGAATTGAGTACGGTTTGACGTACATTTACGGAATCGGTTTGCATACTTCAAGAAAAATACTCGACGCTACGGGTATCTCTTACGATAAAAGAGTATATGAACTCTCCGAAGAGGATGTCGCGGCAATTACGAAAGAGATTCGTGAAAACTACATCGTAGAGGGTGATTTGCGAAAACAAGTCGCTATGGACATCAAAGCGCTTATGGACCTTGGAAACTACAGAGGTCTTAGACACAGACGCGGTCTTCCTGTAAGAGGACAAAAAACAAAGACAAACGCTCGTACTCGTAAGGGTAAGAGAAAGACCGTCGGCGCAGCGTAAGTAAGAGAGGATAAGAAATATGGCAAAAAGAAAAGCTGTTAGAAAAAAGATCGTTAAAAAGAACATTGCACGCGGAATAGTACATATTGCGGCATCATTCAACAACACACTCGTTTCCGTAACAGATGAGATGGGGAACTTGATTGCATGGAGTAGTGCTGGAAGCCTTGGTTTTAAAGGAAGCAAAAAATCCACTCCATTCGCAGCACAGGCAGCTGTTGAAGCGGCTATGGAAAAAGCGAAAATTCACGGCATCAAAGAGGTCGGAATTAAAGTTCAAGGACCGGGTTCAGGTAGAGAAACCGCTGTAAAAACAGTTGGTGCTATCGAGGGAATCAGAGTGTTGTATCTAAAAGATGTAACACCGTTACCACACAACGGCTGTAGAGCGCCGAAGCGTCGTAGAGTATAAGGAGGTTGAGAAATGGCAAGATATAGAGGTCCAGTAGAAAAGATCGAAAGAAGATTCGGAGTAAGTCTTAACCTTAAAGGTGAGCGACGCTTGGCAGGAAAAAGTGCACTTGATAAAAGACCGTATGGTCCAGGGCAGCACGGACAAAGAAGAAAGAAAATTTCTGAGTACGGTATGCAGCTTGCTGAAAAGCAAAAAGCGAAATTCATGTACGGTGTAGCGGAAAAGCAGTTTAGAAACCTTTTTAAAGAGGCAAAGAGAAGACAAGGAAATGCAGGTAACAACCTCATTACACTTCTTGAGCAGCGTCTTGACAACATCGTTTATAGAATGGGATTTGCAAGTACAAGAAGATTCGCAAGACAACTTGTTACTCACGGTCATGTACTTGTTGATGGAAAAAGAGTGAATATTCCATCATACAGAGTTCAGCCAGGGCAAAAAATCGAGATTCGTGAAAAATCCAAAAACAACCCTCAAATTCAAAGAGCTATGGAGCTGACAAAACAGACCGGTATCGCTCCATGGGTAGATGTCGATCAAGAAAAAGTTTTCGGTATCTTTACAAGACTTCCGGAACGTGAAGAGGTTGTAATTCCAGTCGAAGAGAGACTAATCGTTGAGCTTTACTCTAAATAATAAGAAAAATTAAAGGCGGACATATGAAAAAGATCAAGACTACTCCACTTGCTCCACAGGAGTTTGAGGTAGAACAAATAAGCGAAAATGAAGCGAACATCATCGCATACCCGTTTGAAGTCGGGTTCGCCGTGTCGCTTGCTCATCCGCTTCGCCGTTTTTTATTAAGTAGCTCAGTAGGATATGCACCTGTTGCAATTAAAATTGAGGGTGCAAAGCATGAGTTCGACTCCGTTCGCGGAATGCTCGAAGATATTTCCGATTTTATTTTGAACCTCAAAGAGATTCGTTTTCGTCTACTTGACGGAGCGACGGAAGCTGAAATTGAGTATAACTTCGCAGGTCCATGTGAAATAAAAGGGAGTGATCTTAGTAGCGATTCCGTTGAGATAGTTACTCCAGATGCACATCTTGCTACACTCAATGAAGAGGCAACGCTGAATTTCACGTTGAAAATCGCTCAGGGGATCGGATATGTCCCAAGTGAAGAGATCATCGATGAGATTTCTGACGAATACATCGCACTTGATGCTTATTTTACACCGGTAAAAAGTGCAACATACAAAATAGAAAATGTTCTTGTTGAAGACAATCCAAACTTTGAAAAAGTTATTTTGAACATCAAAAC
The DNA here is from genome assembly GCA_027084065.1 of Helicobacteraceae bacterium. Classification (GTDB taxonomy): domain Bacteria; phylum Campylobacterota; class Campylobacteria; order Campylobacterales; family Sulfurimonadaceae; genus S012-15. The sequence goes on from JALWLR010000060.1 coordinate 8,650, forward strand.
AGACGGGCAAATCTCTCCCGTAGATGCGTTTAGAAACTCGTTGGAAGTTATGTATGCACAGTTGGCTGTTTTTAACTCGGAAATAAACGTCAAAGCACCGGTTACGATTGAGCGTGTAGAAGAGTCTCCTGAGTTGAAGAAACTCGCTCAACCAATCGATACACTGGGGCTCAGTGCACGTAGTTTCAACTGTCTTGACAGATCGAACATCAAATATATCGGTGAAATCGTTTTGATGAGTCCAAACGACTTGAAAAACGTTAAAAACCTTGGAAAAAAATCGTATGATGAAATAGTAGAAAAACTTTCTGAATATGGTTTTGATGTAGGCAGCGAACTCCCTGAAGAGGTCGTCAACGCACTAAAAAAGAAAATAGAAGCTAAGTAAGGAAACGAAGATGAGACATCGTCACGGATATAGAAAACTCGGTCGTACAAGTGCTCATAGAAAAGCACTGCTTATGAACTTGAGCATTGCTTTGATTGAACACGGAAAAATCGAAACGACTGTAGAGAAAGCAAAAGAGTTGAGAAGCTTTATAGAAAAGCTGATTACAAAAGCGAAAAAAGGCGACAGTAACGCTCACAGAGCAGTTTTTGCCGTTTTAAGAAATAAAGAAGCTACAAAAAAACTAGTAAATGAAGTTGCTCCTCAGTATGCTGAGAGAAACGGTGGATTTACTAGAATCACTCGAACGAGAACTCGTCGCGGTGATGCAGCCGAAATGGCTTTTATAGAATTGGTATAAAACCATTCCTCTTTGGGCTTTTGCCCAAAATCCGCATTAATTCGTTATAATTTCTTTCTCAATTTTACCCTATTTACAAATACTTTTTTCGAAGGATTGGCATGCCCGATTTTGGATTTGGCACATATCGTGTGAGTGATCATAATCAAGCACATATCGATGCGCTTATAGAAGCACTCAAAGGTGATATCAAGCTTATAGATACATCGACAAACTATTTTGACGGAGGTGCAGAGCGTGCGATAGCCAAAGCACTTGAACATGTGGATCCAACCATTCGCGAAGAGGTGGAAATAGTTAGCAAGTTTGGCTACATTCAAGGTTCTCTTTTAGATGAGTACAAAGATGAAAAGTCGCAGCTTAGATCATTGCTGTGTAGTGTTGTCGAGTATTCGCCGCAATGCTACCACTCTATTTCAAAAGAGTTCGTTCATCATCAACTTACACGTTCACTGGAGCGCCTCAAACAAGAGTCTATTGCATGCTATTTGATACATAACCCCGAATACTATATGCTTGATGCTATCAACAAAGGTGTAGAAAGATCTCAGTATCTGCAAGAGATGTACGATCAGATTTTTGAAGCATTTTGTGCACTGGAAGAGGAGGTTAAAGAGGGGCGAATACAGAGCTACGGTATAAGCTCAAACAGCTTCGCTAAACCGGAAAATGCACCCGATTTCCTGCCTTATGAGGGGCTTACTGAGCTTGCTTACAAAGCGGCAAAAGAGGTGGGAAATGCTTCTCATTCTTTTACGACGGTAGAGCTGCCTATAAATATTGCCGAAAAAGAGGGGTTAAAGTGCAGTTTTTGGGCAAAAGAGCAGGGGCTTAGAGTTTTGGCAAATCGACCGCTCAATGCGTACTATAATGGAAAGATGTATCGGCTTGCTGAGTACGATGAAAGTAGAGACTACTATATGTATCTCAATGAACTTCTTGAGTTCTGTGACAACGAACTACTTCGACCTGTTTATAATATCGTCATGCAACTAGATGAGTCAAAGCATAAATTCGGTTTTATAGGAGATTATGATACATTCCTTCATACACAAGTACTTCCTCATTTACAGTGTGCACTCAAAGAGATAGAGGGTGACACGAAAGAAAAACTAATCGCCTATTTGGAACTTTTTTTGAGTGAATATCGTGAAATGGTAGCGAGTGAAAGCGGAAGAAAAACGAAAGAAGAATTAAAACATCTCTTTAAATCTTGCAGTGAACCGCTTCAAAAATGTGCTTTGGAGTATTTGATGAAGCAAGAGAGTATAGACTATGTTCTTGTAGGAGCAAGACGCGTACGCTATGTGTATGACCTGCTCTCTTTAAGAGAGGAATTAGCTCAATAATTTAGCGGCTATTAAGCCGAAATGCTATATTTTATGATATGAAAAATTATATGATTTAAGGTGGAAAGAATGATACCCTTTAGTGATGAAGAGCTACTTGAGCCCGTTAAAAGTGTCATCGACAAGGTAAGACCCTCCTTGGCACTTGACGGCGGCGATATAGATTTTATAACCGTGAAAGACGGAAAAGTATATGTACAGCTTAAGGGAGCATGTGTTGGGTGCGGTAGTAGCGGTACAACACTCAAATATGGTGTAGAGCGACAATTGCGTATGGATATACATCCGGAACTGTGTGTCGTGAATGTACCTTTTGGTATGGAAAACGATATTGATAAATTATAAACTTACAAAGGAGGGAGAATATGAGTTCAATTAGCAAGTATAAAATTCTCTCCGAAGCGAAAAAATATTTTTCTCAATCGGATTATAAAAAAGCATTGGAGAAATTTGCTGCGGTTTTGCAAAACTATCCTAACTCAAAAGAGGCATACAATGGTGTTATCCTCTCCGAAATGGCTTTAAGTGGAGAAGGGGGAGCCGAAGCACTTTTTGACTATTATGAAGTGCTCAAAAGTGAAGATAATGAGAGTGCTGATGAAATTATGAGTGAAATTTTGGAAAATATGGACGGCACTCTTGACAAACTGACAGAAGCATTCGCTCAACCGCTGCGTGATAAACTGGAGGCGGAAGAGGGGATTCTCTATGAGGATTTCAAACAGATTTTGGCACAAAACGGCGGTAATTTCAAAAAGGTTTTTGATAACATCATGTTTTCAACGAAGGTTATCATTACAAAAAAAGAGGACTTTTTGGAGTTCCTCGATATGCTTATAGAGAACGGTTACAACGAAATGGCACTTGGCTATTTGGAAAATGCTTTGAGCATCTATCCGGCAGACATGCAGTTACGTTCGCTACTAGAAAAATTAGGTCAAAGGCTAGAAGTTGAGAATTGAAATCCCCGATCAGGAGTATCGCTATATCACGGATAACTCCCGATTTTGTGATGAACAAACTGCATTTGTTCTTACTAAACAGAATGAAAAGTATCTTGAAGATGCAAAGCAAAAAGCTCATAGTATTATTTCCATTAGAGATGTTGCAGAGTTGTTTGGAATTGATCGTATCCAAATTGTAGGTATTACGGGTACAAACGGAAAAACGACAACTGCCAGTGCCATATACTCTTATTTGCTTGATTTGGGTTACAAAGCGGCACTGCAGGGTACACGCGGTTTTTTTATGAATGATGAGACGATTGAAGGCAAAAGCCTAACAACGCCTTCGGTTCTTCGAACCTACATGCATATCTATCAGGCGGTGAGTGCAGGTTGTGATTATTTTATAATGGAAGTGAGTTCCCATGCAATAGTCCAAAACAGAATCGAGGGACTTGACTTTTCTTTAAAAGTGCTTACCAACATCACTCAAGATCATCTTGATTATCATAAAACATTAGAGGAGTATGTCCGAGTTAAAAACAGCTTTTTTCAAGATGAAACGAAAAAGCTGATAAACAAGGATGAACCAAAAGCCGATTTTAACATTAAAAATACTTACACCTACGGTATTGAAAATCCGGCTACATATAAACTGATGGCTTATACGCTCAATGAGGGTGCAAGCGGAATATTGCAGCATTTTGGAGAGATCGTCCCTTTTGTCTCTTCGTTGTACGGTTTTTTCAATCTATACAATACGGTTGCAGCGATAGGGGCTGTACATATGCTAACAAACAGAAAGCTTGAAGAGATTGTTGAAGTCGTTCCCAATTTTGCAGGTGTCAGTGGAAGAATGGAACAGGTAAGTGAAGATCCTTTTGTTTTGGTTGACTTTGCGCATACACCAGATGGTATGGCACAGGTGTTGAATGCTTTGAAAGAAAAAGAGATCATAGTCGTTTTTGGCGCAGGTGGCGATAGAGACAAACTCAAGCGACCTTTGATGGGACGTGTAGCCGCGACACTTGCAAAAAAAGTAATAATAACAAGTGACAATCCTCGTTTCGAAGACCCTGATGAGATAATAAGTGATATTTTAGAAGGCATAGAAGATCGCTCATGTGTAATTGTAGAACCAAACAGAAAAGAGGCAATCCAAAAAGCGCTTTTGATGCAACAAAAGGATGAAGTAGTCGTCATTTTAGGAAAAGGAGATGAGGAGTTTCAGATCATTTACGATAAAAAACTACCTTTTGACGACAGAGCAGTCGCGCGTGAGCTACTTCTAAAAAAAGAGATATAAACTACATTTTTTTTCTTCCCTTTACATACGGTACGTCTTGCTAGATAGCAAGTCTACCAGATATATAACAACAAAACAATCATATCTTCATCTATATTATACTGATAGTAATTGCTATTGGAATATATTTATTTATAAGTTAAGTAGTTTAAATTTATATTATTAATGTTTTTTTAAAAAAATCAGTGATATAATATGAAAATTTATAATGTCCGGTTTATACCTGAGGGTATATCCAAATAAAGGAGATGGCATGAAAGGATTGATTGGAGTAATCGCTACTTTAGCGATGTTGCTTTTTGTGGGCTGTGGAGGAGGCAGCAGTGATTCTGGTGTAGAAACTACAAGTAGTAAAGAAGTGTACTCTTTGACCACTGATACGAATCATGCTGTAATGGGACCATTAAAAGGGGCGACGGTAAAAATCTATAAATTGGATGATATGCAAACACCGATTGAAGAGGTTCAAACGGATGAACTTGGTGGTTTTTCTGTTGCACTTGATAGTCTTGATGATAATGAGTTGTTGCTAGTTGTTGTTTCTGGTGGAGTTGATATAGATGCTAACGACGATGGGGTACTTGATGATACTCCAGTTTCCAACAAAGGAAAAATTAGAGCAATAGCGACAGCTGCTGATTTACGAGCATCTTCAGTGAATGTAACACTTCTAAGCGAAGTTCTATATAACTATGTAGAGCAGTTAATTGGACAGGTGCATCCTGATGACTTAGAAGAAGCTATGAATGCAGTGGCTAAAAAACTTTTAAAAGATGAAATTGGAGGCAATTATAAAGATATAAATCATTTTAATCCTTTAGATAATGCTCAAAGAGAGAAGTTGAGTTTCGACTATTCCACTTTAATTGGAAATGATGCCAACGAGTCTTTGTCTGCAAAAATTTACAATGATGAAAACGCTACAGAGATAAAAACGGTACTTCAAAATCATTTTCAAGACAAAATGGTTCTCAATGATATATCATTGGTGCCGGAAAAGAGATATTTTAAAATAGCTCTTGTCGAACCTGCAAAATCGTCGATAACATCGGATGGATCGACAATTTTTGTCGATTATGAAAACAACAGTTCAAAACTAGTTGATTTTGTTGCTACGGATTCCAATATATCGTTTACAATTACAACTGATTCAGATCTGAATATAACTGGTTGGGATGGTTGTGATAAGGTCTCAGATGATCAAAAAACATGTTATTTGGTTGAAATCCAGAGCGATAGACTAGTTATTCCAAATGTAGTCTATGCAGACACAGAATATGCCGATAATGTCAAAGATTTGACAGGATATTACGTGAGTGTGCTAGATGACAATGTCAGTTATGCCGTATCGTTGGATTTGGATGCACCGACAGAAAAAAGAGATTTTGTCGAATCAATTAAATCGGATGATATTATCATCAATACAAGTGATTCGCAGAAGTTTTTTAGAAAAGTTACAGCTGTAAGAAAAGTTGATGATTACAATTATGTATTTACAACGACAGATGTAGCATTTGTAGAGCTTTATAAAAGAGGAAGTGCTTCAGTAGATAGAGCATTGACATATAATGACTTAGCAGATGATCTTCAAACGATTAACAGATCTCTAAAAAGCAAATACGGTAATGTGAAATTGTTGCCGCCGACAAAGCCAAATGATGATACTTTTGTTTTGCAATTTGGTGGAGTACAGAGCACGGATTCTCTTAATAGAGCGATAGAACATGAAGATTCAGCTAAATTTGAGTTAGCTGATGGAGTGGATCTTGAAGGAAAGTTGACATTCAAACTAGATGCTGATTTTAACTACAATGTCAGTTGGCATCTTTTTGGTCCATCACTTGACAGTATGCGTTTTGTGATTAAAAACGATGTTAAATCCGAATTGAAAATTATTGCAACAAAAGAGGGTTTGAACTTAGGAAAAGAGTTTCAGGTGGGACCAACATTACGTTTTAGAATACCTGTAGCTGCTTCACCGATATGGGTTGATGCTACATTGACTTTCTATATTGGTGCTAGTGGAAAAATTGAAGGTATTGTTACTGTTGGAGGTGAAGCCGGTGTTAACACGAAAATAGGATTTAACTATGCTAATGGACATGTATTGCCAATAGGCAACATTGATCCAAATGGGAAATTTTCAGGTTCAACGGAAGTCAAGTTCAGTACAGGTGCATATTTAAAAGCTTTACCTGCATTAACTGTCTCTTCTATTGCAGGGATAGGAGTTGATAACAGATTAACGATTGGTGCTGAAAACTCTTTTGTTGTAGGGATTTCTACCTCAGGTGCTGAGTGCGATATATCAAAAGGGAAAGCGTATGGTCAGTACTCAATATCTCCGGTCTTTACGTGGGATCCTTGGTTGAGAGATTTTGACTGGGCTAAAGATTTGGAAGAAGATATAAATGATCAAATCAGTCTTACATCTTCTCTGACTTGGGTACTAAAAGAGTGGTCAAATCCATGTCTTGCTACACCTTCTTATTTGGAAGTGTATGGGGATGATGTTACAGAGAGTGTCAAAGCAAGTGAGGGAATCGATAAAGCATACACCTACGTAGTGAAAAACAGTGGAGATGAACCACTAAATTGGAAAGTGGAAAAATCAGGTAGTTTATCCGATTTCGTTACGATTTCTCCAACATCGGGGACTTTGGCTAAAGATGAGAATATAACCGTAATGGTTGTAGTGTCTAAGAGTGATTTGAGCGAAGATATTGATTCTACATTAAGAGCGTATATCAAGTTTATCAATGATGTCGAAGATGATAGAAGCATTTTTGAAAAAGGGGGAGAGACTTATACTATCGCAGTTGACGTAGTTCCAGATGTTGTAGCACCTGTTTTGAACTCTGTATCTTTAAATGGAGAGAGTATCAAACGAATCAATTTTGAATGGAACTATAGCGGGACTGCGCCTATTGACGGATTTAAACTTTATAAATCAGACTGTGCAGAAGATAATTATGAATTGTTTAAAGTCATAGCAGAACCTTCTACAAGAATTGCTTCATGGTATTATGATGAGGTTGCTTCTTCATTTGTAGCAGGTAGAAGCTATTGCTTTAAATTGAGTTCATATAAAGAAGATGTGGAGTCAGAGTTGTCCAATGCAGTTACATTGGATATACCGGAATATGCAAAACTTATTTCAAATATCAAAGATAAAGATGGTAATCCTTTGCCGTCAGCTACTGTTCGATTGACTACGTTGTCACATTCTCAAACGGTAGAAGGGACGGGAGATTATGTTTTTGAAAATCTTCTACCAGGTAAGTATCTTATAACCGTTGAAGCAGAAGGATATATGCCGACAACGGCAACAGTAGAACTTTCTCCCGGTCAGATATTGATTTATGAGGGACAGTTTATGTTGGATGATGACCTAGAAGGTATAGTAGGTACGGTTACCGGTAAAGTCAGAAATGCAATAAATAACTCCGAAGGAGTTCCAGATGTTCAAATTGATATAAGAGAAGGAGGTTCTAATACGACAGGGGAAATTATAAAGAGTATATATTCCGATAGCAATGGAGATTATGCGGTAAATGACTTGACAAGCGGTACTTATACTTTCACATGGTCAAAACCTGGCTATATAACAGATAGTGCAAATGTTGTTGTCATAGGTAATGAAACTGTGACAAAAGACTTGAGTATATCTCCGGTATTAAGTGTGGGAACTATGAGAATTACTTTGCGATGGGGTGAGAATCCGGCAGACTTGGATTCGCACTTGGTAAAAACCAAAGATGGAGAGGAGGTATATCATATATACTATAGTAACATGTATGCAGAGAATGATTCTCTCGATACAGACGATACGACCTCTTATGGTCCGGAAACTGTTACCATTGATTCTGTAGATCCGACAGCTAAATATACATATTATGTACATCACTATTCTGGTAGCGGATCAATTGCGACATCCGGTGCAACGGTAACGGTACAAACAGATAGTGGAAGCCAAACATTCTATCCTCCAAATGAAGATGGAATTTATTGGAAAGTATTTGATATAATCAATGGAGAGATTGTACCGTGTACCTCTAATTGTATGGGTTCAAGTGTCGATATAGCACGGAGTTTGCGCAATGGAGAAAAAGAAGATGCCTATTTGTTCCAAAATCTTCCCGCAAAAGAATAAGATAAATGCTTAACAGATACCAATTGCTGGTATCTGTTATAGGCGCAGGTATCTATTTTTTCTTTCTAGAAATAAAAAATCCAACTATAGATAGTGTTGTACAAGTTGTAGCATCGTTGCAAATGGGGCTTGGCATTTATTTAGTATTGAAATTTATACAATATTTCTTTTTTTCAGAGAAAACAATGGCACAGGTTATTCACTACAAAAAATCAGCGACAAGTACAGGTAAAATTCAAGATATAGGTTCTTACCTTGTTACTATCCGATATAGTTTTTTAATTGATGATGATGTTTATACGATGCCGGAAAATTATTATGTAGCTGAAAAATATAAGATAGGAGAAATGATAAAAGCTGCTATTTCTAGTAGAGATGATAAGATAGCAGTACCGATGCAGTCAGTGTATAGATTGCTTTTTTTTGGAGCGGTGTCGTTGGCAATGGCAATAGGGATGGGTTTGAAATGAAATTTTTGCAATTAATTTTGATGACAACCTTATTTGGAATTGCACAGGATAATTACTATTATCAGGGGAATGAAAAAGTTTTTTTAAAGCCATATCGTACTTCTGTATCGAGAAACTTGTCACAAATAGAGTATTATGTAAATGAGAATGGGACTCTACTAGGAGTAACAGATAAAATCATCGTTAAGCTAAAGGATAGCGCTTCAATGGAGAAGTTGCTAAAACGATATTCTCTTTTTGCAGATAGAAAAATAGGTCCCAATCTTTATGTAGTAAAAACAAAGGATAAAAGTACAACGATAGAGATTGCCAATCAATTAAATGTAAATGAAAATGTTGTGTATGCACAACCGGATTTTATTAGAAAAAAATTCCAACGATAAAATAAAAATACTGCAAGATAAACGATGAAACTATATTTCCCCCTTTTAATTGTATCTATTCTCTTTTTGTATGGTTGCGGAAATACATCTACTAAAGATGATCTCTCTTTAAACAAATATATTTTACTGGACTCTGCTATAACAGGTGTTTGTTATGAATGTGGGGAAGATAGTGGTATAACAGGGAAAGAGGGGGAGTTCTTTTGTCAAAAAGGGAGTGTTGTTGAATTTTCTGTAGGAAATGTTTATTTGGGCGGTTTATTGCTTACATCTAATGATCTGTATGTGACTCCGGCCGATTTATATGGTCTTCAACGAACTGATATTTTCGATAAAAGAGTAATGAATTTTGTTCAGTTTGTGCAATCTCTGGATAATGATGGTGACCCTTCTAACGGTATAGAAGTTGATGAGTCTACTCGAAATGTTTTAAGAGAGTATTATCTTGATTTATCGGATGAGAATGTTGACGAATTGGATATTGAGAGAATAATCCTTGCAATCGGGAAACAAATGATCTCAAGAAGTAAGGCTTTGGATCATTATGCAAAGAGTATTTCGACAATTTTGCATGTAGCTATTTCTCCGAGTACAGAGCCTCTGTATTCACAGCAATGGTATTTGGATTATAACGATACTGTTTATACATCTTACGCTATTGATGAAAATGCAAGTATCCATGCCTCATTTCTTCCAAATATTTATACGGGAAAAGGTGTAAAAATTGCAATTATAGATGATGGACTTGATGTCAATCATGAAGATTTGCAAGGTGCAATAGCTACGACATACAGTATAGTGTCCAATACTTCTAATCTTTCTTTGTTGAATTCAGATAGTTATCATGGTACAGCCGTAACAGGGATTATAGGAGCAAGAGTCAATGCTATAGGGATAGAGGGTATTGCAAATGGTGCAGATATAATTTTTTTGCAATATAAAGCAGGTATGAGTGATAGTGAGACAATTGAGCTGTTCAACAAAGCTGAAGAGCTAGGAGCGGACATAATAAACTGTAGTTGGGGGACATATGATGTTTCTTTGGCTGTTAAAGAAAAGATTCAAGAACTTGCTATAAATGGTAGAGATGGTAAAGGGATTGTTATAGTCTTTGCAGCCGGAAACGATAACAGAGAGATGGGCAATGACGAATCGGCCATTCCTGAAGTGATTGCTGTAGGTTCAACTGATAAAGATAATTTGCGGGCATGGTACAGTAACTATGGTAAAAATTTGGATATTGTAGCTCCAGGAGGATACGATATAGGCATAACTACACTGGATCCAATGGATGACCAAGGAGTAGGAGTTTTCAATAAAAATTATCTGTTAATGAATGATCCAAACTCTTTTATAGGTACTTCCGCTTCTGCTCCTATAGTAAGTGGAACTATAGCTTTATTGCTAGAGCAAAAACCTGATTTGACAAGAGAAGAAATTGAAAATATTTTGAAAAGATCATGCGATAAAATTGGAGAAATACCATATGAAAATGGAAAAAATGATTATTATGGGTATGGCAAGATCAATTTACAAAAAGTATTGCAACAGGATTAATCAGCCATCATTGTTGATGGCGAGACCGTTTAAAATTCCGTGTCAGTAACTTTTAGTAACACCATTTTAGGTGTAACACCTTTTGCTTAAACCTTCAAATATGTATCTAACCTCCCTTCAAAAAATATAGCCAGTTGTGAAAGTGTAAGACTCCAATTTCGTATCGGCATCGTCCATTTTTTCGATGCGTTTTTTATACCCAGATAAAGCAGTTTCGTCAGTGCGGTTTCATTGGGAAAAGCACCTTTTGTTTTAGTCAGTTTTCGAAACTGTCTATGAACCGATTCGATAATATTGGTAGTGTAGATAATGCGTCTTATATCTTCTGGATATTTAAAATAGACAGAGAGGTTTTCCCACTTGCTCTGCCAGGAGTTGATAACAAGTGGATACTTTTTACCCCATTTTTCATCGAGTTTGAGCAGTTCCTCTTCAGCCAACTCTTTAGTAGGAGCCTGATAGATCAGTTTGAGATCTTTTGCAAACTCTTTTTGGTCTTTTGAAGCTACATACTTTATAGAATTGCGTATCTGATGGACGATACAAAGCTGCACCTCCGCTTTTGGAAAGATAGCGTTTATCGCCTCTGGAAAACCTTTAAGCCCATCGACTGAGGCTATGAGTATATCTTCGACCCCTCTGGCTTGCAGATCAGTAAGGACGGAGAGCCAGAAGTTGGCTCCTTCATTTTCCGATAGATACAGACCCAGTACCTCTTTCTTTCCATCCAAACGCACTCCAAGGATGGTATAGACCGCTTTGGAGATATATTTACCACCATCTTTGATTTTATAGTGAATTGCATCGAGCCATACAAAGGGGTATATCGGCTCTAACGGGCGGGCTTGCCACTCTTTGACTTTGGAGATGATCTTGTCTGTAACGGCACTGATCGTAGCTGTGGAGATACTCACTTGGTATATATCTTCGATATGGGAGGATATATCTCTATAGCTCATTCCGTGACCATACATCGAGAGTATTTTCTCTTCGATCTCGTCACTGATGGTCGTTTGATGTTTTTTCACTATCTGGGGTTCGAAGGTACCGTTTCGATCTCTTGGGGTTTCAAGCTCGAAGCTGCCTTCGCTTGAACCTTTGATTCTTTTCTTGTTGTAGCCGTTTCGTCTGTTCTTTTTACCTGAGAGTACATCATCGGCAATATGAGACTCTATCTCCGCTTCGAGGGCTGCTTCTGTGAGTTGTTTGATAAGAGGAGCTAACAGTCCATCTTTGCCTGTTAGTTTTTTACCGTTTCTGAACTCTTTGAGTACTTCGTTAAAATTAAAATCTATTCTTTCTTCCATTGTCAATCCTTGATATTATTGTATCAGATTGACACGGAATTTTTAACGCTCCCTTGATGGCAGAGAATTGCTTGTGAGCTATTTATCATTTAGTAATGTAATGGAGTTGTGATACCTGTTGGGGCGAACTGCTCGACCTCTTTAAGAACGTTGGTAATAGGTTTGTCATTTGCGTCGCGTCCAAATATAAAACTTTGCTCTTGTACAATTGTCAAGTAGGCTTTGTCAAGCATCAAAGCACGCTCTTTTGATGGGATGAGTAAGTAGGAAATGTCGTTATGCAGCTTCTCAAAGGCATCCTCTTTGGGTTCAAACGACTCATTGAAAAATTTTTCTATTACCTCGCGATTTTCACGAAACTCATCCCCGGCTTTGTTATGTAGGAGATAGTAGCTGTATTCGTACTCTCCATCATCTCGAATTCTTTCCGGGATATTTTCAAAACCATGCTGTGACCAGTGATACCACCCTTCTGCAAGCGTATCACTTTTAAATTTACGATTGAATGAGAATATAGTATCTATGGTCGAACCTATTGTTCCGTGACATCCCATACAAAAAACAAGCTCTTCGTAATTTTGCGGTCTCAACTCTCCTTTATTATCTTCAATGAAAGCCATATATGTCCAGCCTAATTTATTGTTCAATCCACTTTCGGAATTGCCGTCAAACTGTTTGATAGCATTTGGATAAGCTGTTCTTTCAGTTGCTTCGATGTCGGCTTTTATTTTATGCAGTTCTACATCGACCCATCGCTCCTTTTTGGCGTAGCGCAACTCTTTCATTCTAGCGGACATTTGTAGTTTTTTTGTCGTTTCATTAAAATCAATATAGCGAACACTGTGTAAAAATTCCGTTCCTACCGGGTAGAGTCCTTTGGCTGCTTCGATTTTGTCGCTTGCAAGCATACTTCCCGCTTTTCCGACATAAAAAATATCGTTGTCCTCGTTAAATCTTGCTATAGTATTTGCGTGAGTGATGCTTCCGTCTTTATCTGCATCGATGCCAAAATGTGCTTCATCGAATGCAAAAGCTACCTCTTCATCTTTTATAAAAGCTTCTATAATAGCAAGGTTGGTTTTATATACCTCTATATCGAATGTTCCGTTTACATCTTCTGCAAAGTAGTGAGGAAGCCGGATGAGTACATCATCTGTCGATCCGTTGGTAGGCCAAAAAGTACCAAGAAAAGGGTAGTAGGCAAAGCTTCTCCAGAGTGTATAATTTCCGTCTGGTTTTCTGTCAAATCCCTCCTCATCGAAGTTGTAGTAGCAGTCGGGAATGTATCCGTTCCACTTTCCGTCGTTGTAGACATCCCATTTTGCAGGTATTTTTTTCAGTCGAGATGCAAGTATGATCGATCCGTTTGCGTCGAAATAGTTCGATTTTTGAACATATTTCAAGATGGCTGTATCGGAGATAGTCTCTATTTTTGCACTTTTATCTTTAAAAAGATTGCTCCAACGGTTTTGCGTTGCATATCGAGTGAACAAATAGTTTAGCTGAAGTTCTTCATCATTGACGAAATTTGGCTCTTTGCTTTGGGTGTGGCAACTGTAGCAGGGATTGAACTCTTTGTCCTTAGCTTTTACTTTTGTATAGCATTGGGGTGGAATATAGGCTGATTTATTGTTACGAAATATATAGTAGTTTGGATCTATCGCGTATGTGTATTGCGAAGAGTTGTTTTGTTCCAAATCAGAAGAGGAGGCGGAGCTTGGCTTTTGTTCTCCGCCGCCGCATCCACTCTGCACAAGCACTAAAGATGCAACTAAAAAGTTGAAAAAAAGCTGCTCTTTTTTCATCCTACGCCTCCTCTTTCTTGGCTTTATTCCGTAATTCTTTTCAAAATACCGGCATCATAGAGATTCAACGAAGGATCTATATGATGATCCGTTGCGTTTGCATCTAAGAATGCCTGCATATCTATTTGAATGATGTCTCCGGATCTATCCAGTAAGTAACCGTATGTTTTTCCATTTGTCATAGATTTGATAACGGCTCCTGCATGTGGATCATATGAATAGTCATACTGATCAAGGGCATAATTCCATTGACTCAATCCTGTCCAGTTTTCATCTTCAGGATCTTGCAGCTTGGCTACGGCAATATCACTATAATAACCTGCCATAAAAAGAGCCATGTGCGAAGAGCTATCTGTATAAACACCAGAAATATGCACTGAGTAATCAGCTGAAAGTGTTACGGCAGCGACACTGCTGTTGGAATCGATAGTGAATGTATTGTCGATTGGATCACTTTCATTGTTGTCATGAAGTGTAATGTGATCGAGCCGAATGAGTGCAACTGTTCTTGCATCTTCAGGAGTTATGATACCTACTTTGTAGTTACTGTCGACGGATCCGGCATCTGCCATTGACATACTTGGATATTTACCGATAGTTTGGTAAAAACTTGTCGGAGAGGATTTATTTTCATCTTCCATTGCGTATGATTGATATGTGTTCAAATCGACAACTTGCAAACCGCCTCCACTAGCCCAGCCGTATTCATCAGCAGGACCATAGTTAGGACTAAAGAGCATGTTGATGTCCGGCTTCGTACTTCCACCTATATTTTCTGCAATGATTTGGTGTTTGGCTAGAGGAACCTCTTTTGTAATGGTCATTGTTGCAATATCAAGCAGTTTGTAGCCATCTGCAGTTGCCAGCCAAATACCATTTACGCTTGGTTGAGGCAAACCACTACTTATGTAAGCATTTCCTCCACTGAAAGACTCTTGATGCGAAATGTTGATATCTGCAGTTGCAATTACGCTCTCATTGCCTTCATTGTCTAAATCGACCAATGCAACTTTTGTAGAGTCATAGGAGTAGACAACCGCTTTTTGTGTTCCCGGTACCGCTATAACACCGCCAACACTGTATAAACCATAATCACGTAACTGTTTATTGAGTTCGGTCAAGTTTGTTTTTGTCAAATTACTATCTGGATTGGTTATATCTACACTCATTAAACCATTGGAGCGTCCTGCAACGAAGAGAAGCTGTTTTCCTTTGGAACTTACCGATGTAATAGCACCCGAGTTGGTAATGTCAAAACCGCTTGAAGTGTCACTTACCGGTGCACTGGAAACCTCTTCCACAAGAGTTTCAGCTATTTCTTTTACAATGGTGTCATTGATGTCAAGATCGGCTATAGCACTTGAATCGCTTTCTATAAAGTGGAATGTTGCCGCTACGGTATCGGCTACACCCGCTGTCGGCGGTAGTGGTTTGTCTGCTTCAAGAAGGATTGTTTCATTATGCTCTTTTCCATCGAATTTACCATCTGCAATGTCAGCTGCCAATGCTCGGTAAAGTTCTTTTGGTTCTGTTTCTAACACTACTGCTAGCTCTTCTAGTACTCCAACCGTAAATCCATATTTAAACGCGTCGAGATTGGTAGGATCGGAGAGATCGGGTTTCACGCTCAGGAGTTTGCTTGCATCGTCAAGGCCATATGTATCGGCTACAAAACCTGCTGCCTCTTTTACTTTTTCCGTATCTATATCGGTACATGCAGAAGCGAGGGCTGTGAGTCTTGAGACTGCCATACTCGTCAGTGGAGTTATGGAGACATGAGAACTGTTGAGGTCTACGGAGATTATACCCGTTAACTCTCCATTTTCTTCTGTTGAGAGTGTCGCTTCACTTGTATAGGTTCCGCCCGATGCTGTCAGTTTATAAACTTTTCCGCTTTCCAGTGCTACATCAAGTGTAAAGTCTCCGTTTGCATCGGTTGTCGCTGTCGCTATAATATCTCCATCTTTACAAATGTCGAAAATCTTTACCGTTGCACGATGAACGTTGCCCGCTACGACCGATCCGCTGAGTGAACCTTCTGCGGGAGGAGCTTCGTTGTTACTGCTTCCTCCGTCACTGCTACACCCGCTTAATGCGAGAGCGGCAGCAAAACTGATGCCTGCGAGTTGTTTGAGTTGATGTTTCATGATAAACCCCTTTAAAGTATCTATATACTCCTATAGTAACGCCAAATGTTTAAAAATAAATTTAAAATGTTTGTAAAAATTAAAAAAAAACTCTCTTTGCTTGATTTAAATCAAGTAAATAAAGAGAGAAGAAGCGAGAGAATGGATATTTTTTAGAGAAGGTTACTGAGAAACGGTATAGGTTCGAAGATCACTAAGAGAGTGAAATGTTATGCTTATGTTGGCTTCGCCGGTTTGGGTAAAATGGATAGTTGCAACACCGTTTTCCTGGTTAAGAACTTCAGCACTGCCTGTTGCAG
Source organism: Helicobacteraceae bacterium (assembly GCA_027084065.1). Lineage (GTDB taxonomy): Bacteria > Campylobacterota > Campylobacteria > Campylobacterales > Sulfurimonadaceae > S012-15. Next base: position 25,119 of record JALWLR010000060.1, read on the forward strand.
ACCAGATGAGTGAATTGGAGTGGTTTTCATCCACTTTGGCGAAGGTACCGTCACTATAGTTAATATCGACACTGAATGTATAGTTGTCGTCTACTTTTATGTTGTTTGGGTCTGTAATGTTTGTGTCGTCTATTGTAAGAGCGGTTGCGGGTATGATGCGCAGACTGCCATTGTCGGCAAGCTCTTTATAACTGATTTCAAATTCAAGCAGCGCTTCACTGCCGTTACCGTCGCCGTTTTGTATAGGAGTAATCAAACCGTAAAAGAGCGTAGCTTCACTGTAGTCGTTTTCGCCGACAAATCGCCAAGCTGCCGCTTCGGTTATATCGGCATCGGAACCATCATCATAGTGTGCAGTGGCTTTGAGCTGAACGGAGTTGCGCGTAGCGTAGATAAAGGGCGGTACATTTTCTATGGAGATGCTTTGAATATCTTTAATAACCGGTGATGTCGTTGTCTCTTTACAGCCGATAAGTAAAAGGAGTGTTGCATTAAAGAAAAAGAGATGGAGATATTTCATAAAAAACCTTTTTATTAAAATCGATACGTCAAGCCGATGTAAAATTGATGAATATGCGATTTGACTTTTAGCTTTTTTGCAATAAGATCGATACTTTGATAGGAGGTCGTCCTAAACTCATACGATCCTTCGGCGGCTATATGCTTATTGAGAGGGATGCTAAGACCTCCTCCAAGATTGTAGGAGCTGTAGGCGAGCTTGCTTTGAAGCTCTCGTTGTACCTTCATCTCTCCAGCTCCGAATCCAGCACGAACAAACGGGTAGAAAGCATCGGTAAAATTATAGGCTTTGACAAACATGACATCCATACTGTAGCGGGCCTGATCGTTTGGCGAAAA
>JALWLR010000061.1 GCA_027084065.1 Helicobacteraceae bacterium
TTTGAGTACTTTGCTTTGGAGTTTTGAGGACTCTTCTATCATTTCCAAAGAGAGATGTTCGAGCTCTTTGAAAAAAGGATTGAGGATATATTCTCCAAGCAAAAGCAGTTTCACTCCCTTTTTATGGGCGATTCGAATGTAGTTGTAGAGCTTTGTAGAACTAAGCCCCTGCGAATTGAGCTGAAGGACTGCCGCAAGCATTAAAGGGTTTTTACCTGATTGATCTTAAGCTTCGCCTCTTCGAGCATTTTTGCAGCTTCTTGAAGCTCTTTCATACCCTCTTCGTAGGCTTTGACACTCTCTTCAAGTGTAATTTCGGGATCCATCAGCTTTTCAAGAATCTGTTTTGCATGTGCTATTTTTTCTTCGAAGCTGGATGTTTTCGTTTCACTCATTCTAAAACCTCTTTTATATAATGTTCAAACTTCTCCAATTCAACTAAAAAAGCGTCATGTCCGTAGTCGCTGTCAATATCGATATAGTTGAAATTCTTTTTTCCTATCTTTGTAAGAATATCTGCCATATGCTTCATCTCTTCGTTTCGAAAGAGCATGTCCTCTTTGAAACTAAGTAGCAGTAAATTGGATTCTATGCGTCTGAGTGCCTCTTCCAAGCTGTCAAAACCGCGTCCTAGGTCGTAAATGTTGATTGCTTTGGTTATGTAGAGGTAGCTTAGAGGATCGAACCATTTGGTAAAATTGTAGCCGTTGTACTCAAGGTAGCTTTCAACTTGAAATTTACCAAAAAGCTCATACAGACCATCTGTTCTTTTGTATTCTCTGCCGAATTTACGTTGCATTGAATTATGAGATAAAAAACTGATGTGCCCTGCCATACGTCCTACCGCCATACCTGCAAGTCCCTGTGCTTTGATGATGTCGGGATCATAGTAGCCGTCTTGAAAGTCCGGGTCTTTGAGAATGGCCTCTTGTGCCACTTTGTTGAAGGCAATAGCCCATGGCTGTGTTGCATATGTCGTTGCCAGTGCGATGATATTGTCGGCAAATTTTGGAAACTGTATGGCAAAGTGCAAAGCCTGCATACCTCCCATACTTCCTCCTATGACGGCTTTAACGTGATGGATTCCCAACCGATCGAAGAGTATACGTTGTGCTTTGACCATATCTTTAATCGTAACTACGGGAAATTTATAGCGGTAGGGGTTTTGGTGTGGAGGCTGCGGGCTCATTGGACCGGTAGAGCCAAAACAGCTGCCAATGACGTTGGTAGAGATGACGAAGTGCTTGTCGGTATCTATAGCTTTGCCGCTTCCTATAAGACCGTCCCACCAACCCGGTTTGACATCTCCTTCATAGAGACCTGCGGCATGATGACTGCCTGTGAGGGCATGACAGACTACGATAATGTTGCTTTTGTCTTCGTTCATTTCGCCGTATGTTTCATACACTATGTCATACGGCTCAAGAATACGCCCGCTCTCTAAATACAACGGATTGGTAAAATGCTCTTTTTTCGTTTGGAGATTCAGACTCAAATCTTTTCGCTCTTTTTTAGTGCAATTGTATCCAAACTAACTAAAGCTGCTCTAAAGCCTGCTT
>JALWLR010000062.1 GCA_027084065.1 Helicobacteraceae bacterium
GTATCAAACTTGACACACTTATAGGACTCTTTAGTATAGGAATGATTCCAACGGGTTCACGTGATCCTTTTGCCTTGCGTCGTGCGGTAAACGGCATCGTTCGTATAGCCAGAGAGTATGAACTGCCTTTTGACATTGTCAGTGACATTGCCGAGTTGGCAAAAAACTACAATGCGTTTGATCTATCGCAGCTGGAAAAATTCATACTCGATCGTATCCGAAAATTTTACAAAGTCAATCCTTCCATTATCGAAGCGGTTCTTGTTACCGAGGAGCGTGAACTAGTCGCTATGGGTAAAAAGATAGAAACGCTCGCAAACGTCGTAGAGAGTGAGGAGTTCAAAGAGATCAGTGCAACTTTTAAGCGTGTAGCCAACATCTCCAAAGATGTGGATATTTCCAAAGAACTGCATGTAGATGAATCACTTTTGCAGGAGAAAGAGGAGCAAGAGCTCTATAAAGCCTACAAAGAGGTTGTCTCCAAAGAGTATGAGAGTTACGAAGAGGAGCTCGATGCTCTGCTTGGGCTCAAACCGCAGCTCGATGCCTTTTTCGATAATGTCATGGTCAATGTCGAAGAGGAAAATCTTCGACAAAACAGAAAAAATCTTGTCGCAAGCATCTACAAATCCATTTATAAAATTGCAGACATCAAAGAAGTCAGCGTCTAAAGGGCGCTTTTTCTTTGAACTATAATTTCTTCTTATTATTTTTTCCCTCTTTCGTTTTTAATTTCTCCCTTTTTCATAGTATAATGAAGCAATGTTACAGTAACAAAAGGGGAATGCAGATGAAAAAGTTACTCATTGGTTCGATGTTCGCAGCGGCGGCACTCTTTGGAGAGGTTATAGAGACTAAAAAGGGAATGGCGCTTGAGCTTTTTGCCGAGCCAAACTACCAAAGCAATAAAATTGCCGAGCTACTTGTAGATGACGGAAGAGTCGAAATACGTAGATGTGTCACGAAAGGTAACGAGACATGGTGTAAAGTTCGATATATAAGCCAAGCTTTTACTATAAACGGTTTTAGCGACAAAAAATCGCTTGTGAAGCTGCAAACAGCCAAAAAGAACAGAGATACTTTCGAAGCGATATTTGGAGGAAGATACGAAGATGTCGGGATGGATCTACTTGTCGATGATGACGGTGGATTTAGCATCATAGGCTATACGGAGAGCTTTGGACATGGTCAAAAAGATGCCTATGTCGTCAAGACGGATCGCTACGGCAATAAAATAAAATCGTTCACCTACGGTGGCAGTGAAACGGACATTGCTAGAGCGGCACTTCGACTTGCCGATGGCGGTATGCTGATTGTCGGCGATACGACAAGTTTTGGGAACAGAGCCCAAAGTATGTATGTCGCCAAGATAGCAAAAAATGGTCAGATGCTGTGGCAGCGAGGCATATACAACGACAAGGACGACTACTACAGTGCTGCCGATGTTGTCAAAGCCGGGAAAAAAAGTTTTCTTATAGCTGGGCATGAAGATCATGTCAAGTTTTTCGGCTCGGAAGTCAGTGGGATGGTTACCGGTATAAAAGATAACGCAAA
>JALWLR010000063.1 GCA_027084065.1 Helicobacteraceae bacterium
GCCGTAGACAGTTGCCGAAGAGCTAAAAACAATCTCTTTGCAGTTGTTTTTACGCATCACTTCAAGCAACCGAAGTGTTCCGCAGACATTGTTGTCGTAATACTCCAACGGTTTTTCCACAGATTCTCCAACAGCTTTAAGACCGGCAAAATGAATAACACTTGTTATGTCGTACTTACTAAAAACATCTTGGAGACGGTTTGCATCGCGAATGTCTCCCTCTTGCAGTAGAACTTTTTTATTTGTCAGCTCCTCTACGCGTCTTAAAGACTCTTTTGAAGCATTTGAAAAGTTGTCATAAACAACAAGATCATATCCGGCATTTAACAACTCCAAAACGGTATGAGACCCGATATAACCCGCTCCTCCAGTCACTAAAATCATACTTTGCCTTTTAGAAGTTTTAAAAGTATCATATCATTTTTTCTTTTGAAGTTTGTTGTATTCTACAAACATTCCGTGAAAACGTGCAAAACAGAGCGTCAAATCGTTTTCACACAACGAAGATATACTCTCCCAGTTTTTTATAACACCCTCTTGCAAAAACTCCTGATACGCTTCATAACTCTGCATCTCTATGCCAAAAGAAGCAAGAGTTCGTTTCGTATAGGCATCTATGACCATAACCGGTTTCAAAGCGGCATAACACAAAATGGCATCGGCACTCTCTTTTCCTATCCCTTTTTGTGCAAGAAGCCACTCTCTCGTTACATTTTTTGTAAAATTTTCAAACGTTTGAAAGTCACGTCGAATAGAGTCTGCTAATGCAAGAAGTCTGGGTGCTTTTTGATTGTAAAAACCACTTGGTCGGATTTTTTCTTTGAGTGTGGCTTCATTCAGTGTTACAAAACAATCCAAATCTAAAAAGCCATCTAAATTTTTTAAAGATTTTTCTACATTTTTCCATGTCGTGTTTTGTGTCAAAACAGCAGAGACAACTACCTCGAAAGTTCCTGCATTTGGCCACCAATACTTATTGGGCGCATTTTTTAAAAGATTTTGCCTATGCAAAAAAAGAAATATCTCCAAAACACTCATCCTACTACCTTGATTCCGCTGATTTCATAATACTTTTTGACAAGCTCCTCTACTCTTTTCTCTTTTTTACAATACTTCAAAGCGATAAAAAGAATTTTTTCTGCCGCATCATACTCATGCCGACTGAAAAGATATTCGATTTTCGTACATGCAGTTTGACAAAAGAGCCTCCAAAGCTCCTCCTCTTCGATAGATACCAACAAAAAATCTTCAAAAAGAAAAAAGAATGTTTCTAAATCTCCCTTTTTAGCGCACTCTTTGGCTTTTTCATAGTTTCTGTTTCTATAGCGTATAAGCGCTGATCCTTGTTGGGTCGTTTTTAAAAAAGGGTGTGCATCCAAAAGAGAAAAGCAAAAAACAAAATCCTCTTTTTCATATGCTTTTTGGAACTGTTCAAATAAAGATGCGCGCTTGAGAACATCTGCAGCCTCTTTAAAAAAAGGAGCAAGACGCTTTGCCAATAAATGCTCCTCTTTATCTAGCTTTTCAATGGACTCTTGCATCTTATAAAAACAGCTTGATAATTGAGTGTGCATTGCTACAAAAGAGGGTGTTTTTGTAAAAGAGGGGTACTGCATGCAGGCTGTATAAACTTTTTCGTACTCTCTTTTTTTTACTGCATGCAAAAACTCCAAAAATTTGTTTCCGTAGCGAAGGAGTAAAAAGACGATCTCCTTTTTCTCTTCAACTCTGGCATAAGCACCTATAAGCTCTTTTGCCAGATTGAAATCATTCTTTTTAAGAGCGGCGGCAGCACGCTTGAGACGAAAGTAAAACTCCTCTTGCATCTGTTTGTAATAGGGGTGTGTTTGCAACTCTTCACATTTGGAAGCGATAACAAGTGCATGCACATGTTTTCCCTCTTTGAAAAGTGCTTCGAAACTTTCAAAACAGGAGTTTTTTTTCTTTGTGTGCATTTAAGTACCTACATACCTCTTGTTGTATAATTATGCGATGAAACGTATTGTAATCTTATTTTTATTTATTTCTTCTTTTGTCTTTGCCTCCTCATGGAAGCTGCGTGATCTTTCTCTAACAACAGAAAATGACGCCGATTTTCGAACGGATAGAGACTATACCTACGGCAGTGAGATAGGAGTGCTTTATCAAACTCAAACAAATTACTATCTCTCTTTTCATATTGCGCATCAGATGTTCACTCCGGAAAATTTCGATAAAGAGGATGCTAATTTAAGCAATGAACGCCCTTATGCCGGCTATATGTACATCGCTGTCGGTTTGCATAATGTCTTTGGTAACACTCTTGATTCATTGACCGTGCAAACCGGATTTGTCGGTCCTTCGGTTCATATGGATGCCGTGCAACGCCTCATTCACTCCATCATAGGCTCTCCGGATCCAAAAGGATGGAATGACCAGATAAAAGATGAAGCCATCATTCAAATAAATTATGAAAAAAGAGTTTTCATAGAGCTGCCAAACAACTTCTCCAAAGAGGAAAATCTCGTTTTTTACGGTGGCGGAAATTTGGGTAACGCTTCGACAAAAGCGACTATAGGTGCTTTTTACAGGGTAGGAGAGTACATGCAAAAAGATTTCGCTCCAAGACGAATCGATTATAGAGGCTATAGCAACATTCCTCTCTCAAGCCAAAAAGAGCAGTTACCGACCAATGGCTGGAGCTTTGGCTTGTGGGCGGAGGGAAGTTATGTGCTTCGCGATATTTTCCTTGATGGAAACACTTTCAAAGAGAGTGTGCATGTTACAAAAAAACCTGTTGTACTCAAAGGAGGCTTTCTCCTCTCTTATCGTTATAAGGCTTTGACTATCGATTATTTAAGAACCTACTCTACTAAAGAGTTTACGACACAAGATTATTATCATAGTTACGGTACTTTGCATTTTGGATACAGGTATTAAAAGCGTATATCAAGCAGAAATCCGTAATTTTGCGGGATATAGTCTCTTTGCTGCAACATAGGACTTACTTGTGTCACTTGAGGCGGTTGAAAAACTGTATAATGAAATTCTGCTTTAAAATCGAAAAAAGAGTCTAAAGAGTCTGTAATTCTGCCGATTGGATTGAGAAGAAAATAGGCTATATTTCCAAGTGTTTTCGAACCTAGTAAAATACCGCTGTTTTTATCGAGTTGGTTTTGCATGTAGAAAAAACCTTCGCCTAAAAATGCACCCAAACCCGGCGTGAAGATCAAATCTTGAATAGAGGGAACTTCCGCAAAAGCTTCGTATCCGTACTCCCAAAAGAAAGTCGATAAAACAAAAGAGTAAAGAAATGAGTTCCAAGGTGAAAAACCATCTTCTCTAGCAACCATATAGTACCAAGCTCCAGAAACAGGATGTCCGATGTAGTTGATGGCAAAATCATCTTCATCCCAAACGGGTCCCGCTTTGACATGATCTATCCACTTCTCTTTTAACGACTTTTTTTCTCCATCATCTTCCCAGTTGGTAACACTTGAGGGCATCATATATAAAACACCGATAGTCCCTACCATAAAGAGTTGTAAATAAGCAGTTTGAGTAAAAAGCTTTTTCTCTTTTTGATCGAGCAGGGCATTGATATTGATGTCTGTAGGTGTATAGTACCTGCTCTTTGGGGTCATAGTTTCGACCCCTTGTAGAGTTGAAATGAAGAGAATAAATATAAGAGTAACGCGGTATATCAAATGACTATCGGCATTATGACTGTTTTGAAATTTTCCTCTTGAAGGATGAAAGGGTGATTACTGTCGTTTAGCCCCATAGAAAACTCAGGTGTATCGATGTTATTGAGAAAATCAAGAATATATCTGCTGTTTACTGCCAACGTAAAAGGTTCGCCAAACGGTGTTGTAATAGAAAGTTCTGTTTTTGCTTCGTTATTGTCATCACTGAGGGATTCAAAGAGGATGCTGTCTTGCATAAAAGTCAGTTTGACATCGGTAGAGATGATTGTAATTTGTTTGAGTGCGTCGATTATCTCTTTTTTTGGAAGTAAAAGATTATATTTTGTCTCTTTGGGAATGATTCTTCCATATTCCGGGAATTTTCCGTTTATGAGCTTGGTAAAGAAAGTGTATTGACTAGAGACGATAATAAGATGTGTTTCATCATAATACATGTGAATATCATCAAAAAAGAGTTTTTGTATCTCTAAAATGGCTTTTTTTGGAATGATGATGGAGAGTTCTTCATTGTTTTGACTATTAGAGAGAGTGACAATTGCTAGGCGTCTTGTATCGGTTGAGACAAAATGAATGCTCTGTTCTTTGATGTCTATAAGTGCACCGTTTAGTTCATATTTTGGGTTGTTGTTGTCAATAGCAGGTGTGATTTTTTTCAGTGCGTCTATAAGCTCATGTGAGTTTATAGTCAGATTCGGTTTGTTTTCATAACTTGGAAATTCCGGAAACTGTTCAGGAGAAAAAGTAGGAAGTTTGAATTTTGATGAGCCTTGTTTTATATAGAGCGTGTCGTTATGCAACTCTAGTTCAATGGGTGCATTTTTAAGAATTTTTACTATATCGAGGAGTTTTTTTCCATTAGCGGTACTTTTTCCCTCTTCTAAAATTTGTACATTTTCATTTTGTACAAGAAAGCCTATGTCATAGTCGGTTGCTTTGAGAGTGAGAATATTCTCTTTGGCTTCTAAATAGATGTGGGAAGTGATTTGGGAAGTGTCTTTTTTTTCTAAAAAAGGTATGGCATGGATTAGGATATTTTCCAGTATATTTTTATCTATGATGACTTTCATGGCAAATCCCTATATATTATATAATTTTTAGTAGGTAGTAGTAGGGTGGGTTGAATATGTGAAAATCTCTTCAACGTCCTGCTACAGCGTATTTTGTCGGTGTGATGACTATTTTCGTTTCATTCACATCCATTCACTTTGGAAATTATATCTTTTTTTTCTATATTTGCGAAGAGGAGGTAAGTTTGTTGGTAAGTTCCTCTATTTTTGTTTTGAAATCTTCGTCGTTTTCCATAAGTTCGTTGATCTTTTTGAGCATATGACTTATGGCGGTATGATCTTTCATGCCGAAGTATTGTGCGAGTTGCGGCATTGTGTTTTTTGTAAGTTCACGACTGAGATAAATGGCGATTCTTCTTGCATAGACAATATTTTTGCTTCTGCTTTTACTTTTGATTTCGCTTGGTTTGACGTTGAGATCTTTTGCTACCGCTTTTGTGATTGTGTCGAGAGTGAGGTTGGCTCTGTTTTCTTGGATTTGGTCTTTGAGAATCTGTTTGGTAAATTCTAATGTAATGTCTACATGCATAAGCTGGGAGTAGGCATGTAGTTTTGAAAGGATTCCCTCTATTTCACGTACGTTGCTTTCGATAACGGTTGCGATATAGTTGATGATGTCGTCACTGAGTTTAACTTTGTTTATTTCACACTTTTTCTTTATGATGGCAATTTTTGTCTCTAGTTCCGGCGGTTGAATGTCGGCAACGAGTCCCCACTCAAATCGGCTTTGGAGTCTTTTCTCCAGTCCGCCTATCTGTTTGGGATGTTTGTCTGCTGTGAGGATTATTTGCTTTTTTTCACTTTTAAGAGCTTCGAAAGTATGGAAAAACTCCTCTTGGATTGTATCTTTGTTACTTAGAAACTGAATATCGTCAATGAGTAAAACGTCGCATTTTCTATACTTTTCTTTAAAGCGCTCCATCGTTTGGTTGCGGACATGACGTAGAAAGTCGTTGAGAAACTGCTCTACAGTCGTGTATATGACCATTTTTCCTCTATTTTGCAAAACATTACCTGCTGCTTGCATGAGGTGGGTTTTGCCAAGACCTACTCCTCCGTAGATAAAAAGTGGGTTGTATACCTCTCCTGGTTTTTCACTGACACTTTTTGCGGCGGCATATGCGAACTGGTTTGAGCCGCCGACCATGAAGTTATCGAAAGTATGAGAAGGATTGAGCATAGAATTAATCGTTTTTTTGGGTACTTCGCTTTTTTTTGTTTTACCGAGGTTTTCGTTTTGTGAATCTTTTTGAACGATTTTGACTTCGACCTTTTTTCCTTTTATCTCAAAAAGATGCTCAAGCTTTTTTTTGTAGCGGTTTTTTATCCAGTTGGCTATCAATGGATTGGGCGCATTGAATACGGCGTAGGTGTCGTTGGATTGTTTGGTATTGTAAGTAAGCTGCTTTATGTAGCGGTTGTATTCAACTTCGGGTATCTCTTCTTTGAGAAGATCGAGGACTTCTTGGGCAAGTTTCATTCGGGATCCATCATATAATATTTAATGTGAATAATATTCAAATATTGCATAAAAATAGGTTAAAAAACTCCCAAAATGGGAGAGTTTTGTCATTGTGAAAGAGATGATGTGAATAAAAGGAAAAGATGTGAAAAAGCTTAGAGCAGATCGAACTTCGATTGCGGTGTAGCTTGGATGCGTCGATGCATTTTGACAAGCTCTTGCATCAGCTTTTCATGTGAATGCTCCAATTCTCGCAGAAGTTTCTCAAGCTCTTCTCTTGGTAGCTCTTTTTTCTTTGAAAAGATGTTTCGCAGACCTCCTTTTTGTTGATGCTCCTGATAGAGTCGGAAAATTTGTGCATAAATTCTGTGAAACTCTTCATGGAGCAGTTCTATGTTTTGTAGACACTCCATCGGATTGTTAGAGAAAGCTTTGAGTTTTTGTCCCTCATCGTAGAACCATTTTCCAAATGGACACTCTTTTGGACTTTCCGGTATAGATGGGTACTGGGGAGCGAATTCATCATTGATAAGCTGTGCATTTTCAAGTGAATTGTCAAGCTCTTTTTTTGCATCTTCTATAAGTTCAAGAACGCTGTTTTTATCCATCGTTTATATCCTCTTTTCTGCTTTTTGTAGATTCTAATTAATGTCTGTGTTATTATAATATTTAATAGTTAATAACATTTATATTATTATATTTTTTAATAATATAAATAAAATAATCTTTTAAAAGTTTGAAGAGGATAAGCTCAAAGGAGTATATGTTTCACATGAAACATTGTTGGGAATCTGTTTTGCAATATCTTTGATACTTAAGTCAAAAAAAGATAGAATTAGATTAAGAGTTATAAAAATGAAAGAGTTGAGTCAAGTATGAAAAACTATTTTGCAAAAAGAATCATTCCCTGTTTAGATGTGAAAGACGGAAGAGTTGTCAAGGGTGTCAATTTTGTCGGTTTGCGTGATGCCGGCGATCCTGTTGAGGTTGCAAGACGTTACAATGA
>JALWLR010000064.1:0-791 GCA_027084065.1 Helicobacteraceae bacterium
TTCGCACCCACTTTGCGACCCTTATAGCGTCTCTTTGGCTCTTTTGATGAGGTCGTTTATGGCTTGCTCGTAGCGTTTGGCCTCTTCTTGTGTGTTGGCTTCAAAGCGTGTAACGAGTACGGGTGTCGTGTTGGATGCACGTACAAGCCCCCATCCATTTTCAAAGTTTATTCGTACACCATCGACATCTATGATGTTTTTAATAGCGGGGAAATCCTCCGTCGGGTTTTGAAGTAGCTCTTTTATACGCTGCATAAGCGGAAACTTCTCCTCTTCCGTTGTGTGTACTTTGATCTCTTCGGTAGAAAAAAGTTGAGAAAGTTTGGCAAGTTCCGCATCCAAATCTATGCCTTCATGCAGAAGCTCCAGCATCCTAAAAGTGGCATAGATAGCGTCATCATAGCCGAAATATCGATGCTTGAAAAAGATATGTCCGCTTACCTCACATGCAAGATCGGCACCGGTCTCTTTCATTTTGACCTTGAGGTTACTGTGACCGGTTTTGTACATAATGGCTTGTGAGCCTCTTTTTTGAAGTTCGTCGTACATAATTTGAGAGCATTTGACTTCGCCTATGACGGTTGGTTTATCCATAACTAGCGAGTAAAGAAGCGCCATCATATCGCCTTTGATGTTGTTTTTATGAGTCAGTACGGCTATTCGATCGGCATCTCCGTCATAAGCGAAAGCTATGTCGTACCCTTTTTCCAGTTCTGCTTTGACATCTTGGAGGTTTTCCTCTACTGATGGGTCTGGGTGGTGGTTTGGAAAAGTGCCGTCTGGTTCTACAT
>JALWLR010000064.1:801-1526 GCA_027084065.1 Helicobacteraceae bacterium
GTTCTACATAAAGTCCTTTTGCGTTTAAGTCGAGTCTGGAAAAGATTTCCGGCAAAACGACACCTGCAACGCCGTTACCGCAATCATAGACGATTTTCGTATCCATCGATTTGAGATGCAAAAATTGCTCTACGATGTAGTCGATGTAGCGCTCTTTGGCATCGATCTTGATAACTTTTCGCTCTGCTTTTGGCACTTCGCTCATCGCCTCGCACTCTTTTCCAAGTGCGTAAATATCCTCTCCGAAGAAGGGAGATTGGTTGATCGTGATTTTAAAACCGTTGTACTCACTTGGGTTGTGTGAGCCTGTTATCATAACACTGCCGCTTGGCTGTTTTCCGTCAAATGTTTGATAATTGGCGAAGTAGTTTACGGGTGTAGGAACCATCCCCATATCCATAACTGTTTTTCCGCCTGCATTGAGACCCTGTACAAGATATTCAAAAAGTATCGGAGAGTGGCTGCGTGCATCGTAGCCGACGGCTACATACTCGCCATCTATTCGTTTAGCAAGGGCATAGCCAATTTTTGTCACACTCTCTTCATTGAGCTCCTTTTCAAAAATTCCCCGTATATCGTACTCTCTGTAAATACTCACATGCTTTCCTTAAATTTTTAGTGCTATTATAACGAAAAAAGTTTTCGGAGATGAGAAATGAGTGAACCAAAAGAGAAGTTTTTAAAAGATTATCGACCAAGCCCTTATACTATTAAAGAAGTAAGCT
>JALWLR010000065.1 GCA_027084065.1 Helicobacteraceae bacterium
ATGTCTATGTTAATGAGTTGATACAGGTGCTGCTCAATATTTTAAACAATGCAATCGATGCTCTTTTAGAGTGCGGCAAAGAGCAAAAGAAAATCATCATAAAAGCCGAAGTAAAGGAGTATGTACGCATCTATATCCAAGATACTGCATGTGGAATTGATTCAGAGATCATAGATAGGCTTTTTGAGCCCTATTTCAGTACAAAAGGCAAAAACGGAACGGGACTTGGTTTGTATATGAGTCAGATGATTATGCAAAAACAGTTTGGTGGAGATATTCGTGTAGAGAGTTCGCAGCAGGGGAGTACGTTTATCATAGAGTTTCCAAAACTCTAAAGAATCAAAGCTCCTTCCATCGCTTTTTGTATATGCTCTTTTTGGAGTGTATGCCGTGTAAAAAGTTCATTTGCAAGAACGCCTTGTCCAAGCAGCATATCCAAACCGTCTATGTAAGGAATGTTTCGTTTTTTTGCCTCTTGTAAAAAGGGCGTTTGTTTGCCGTAGATGGCATCGGCGGCGTAGCGTGTTGCATCGAGAATGCTGCTTATTATCTCTTTGGGAGCGGGTAACGAGGCGTCTTGTAGTCCCGCGCTTGTCGTATTGACTACGAGATCGAAGGGATGTTTGAGTTTGAAATCATCCCAGGTACTACACTCTACAGACCCAAGAGTTTCGAACTCTTTGAGCCTTTCTTTGGAGCGGTTGAGAATGGTAACACTCATCTTCTCATCTAAAAAACGCTGCACAAGGGCTCGCGCAGTTCCGCCCGCGCCTAAAACGAGAACCTTGTGAATGTCTGAAAAGTCTCTTATGGCGTAAAGAAAACCGTCCGCATCGGTATTGTAACCGATAAGCCTGCCATTTTCTTCTACTATCGTGTTGACTACACCCACTTTTTTCGCAAAACCGCGAACTTCATCGCAAGCTTGAAAAGCTGCCTCTTTATGAGGAACGGTAATATTGGCTCCTTGAAGTGAGAGAGAAAAAAAACGCTCTTTAAGTTGTTTACCATCTTCAAGGAGGATGCGGGTATAGCATGCAGGGTAGTGAAGTTTTTCAAAAACACGGTTGTGCATCAGAGGGCTTTTGGAGTGGGAGACGGGATTACCGAAAATAGCAAAAAGCTCCATCAATCAAGATCCTCCAAAGAGCTTATGAGTGCTCCGAGTTTGTTTTTGACTTCCAGATACTCCAGTTCGTCAATGCTGTCTGCCACTATGCCGGCACCCGCTTGAAGAATGACTCTATCTGGTTTGACCATCGCTGTTCTAATGGCTATGGCGCTATCCATATTGCCATCAAATCCGAAGTATCCAACCGCACCGCTGTAGAATCCGCGCTTAAGACCTTCAAACTCGGCTATAAGCTCCATTGCACGAATCTTTGGAGCACCTGTCATCGTTCCTGCTGTAAAGGTTGCCATGAAAAGGTCGAACATGTCTTTGTCTTCGTCAAGCTCTGCAACAACGTCACTGACAATGTGCATAACATGAGAGTATCGCTCTATGTGCATCATATCTTCGA
>JALWLR010000066.1 GCA_027084065.1 Helicobacteraceae bacterium
TACCTATACCTTGATTTTGATATTCTGTATCTACTGCTAAATCAGACAGATAGCAACAATAATTAAAATCTGTCACTGACCTTGCAACTCCAATAATTTTTTGATTATCAATTGCGACTACTATTAAATCTGCATTTTTTTAACATACCATCAATACATTGTAAATCATCAATAGGTCTTCTTTCACCTAAAGTTGAACGATTTAATATATCAATAAATTCATCAGCTGTTAGTTTTGTATTTAACTTATATTCTATATTCAATTTAATTTTCTCCTCTTTGAGTGTACTCTGTTTTGTTGTACATTTTAGTCAACTTTTTCCAGTCGCTCTGAAATAGTTCGTGAGATTTCTCTCATCTTTTTATTAAACTTATCATCAAAGTCATTCTCATAATAGAATTGAGGTTTAACTAGACCAAGCTTTAAAAATTCATTTTGTTCAAAAAGTATATCAAGATAACTTTCAATTAATTTTATATCTGTTGAGTTTCTGTTAATAGCTTTTTTAAATCTTTCAATAAACTGTTTTATTTCTTCTTCGTTATCAGAGTCATTCAAGTAGTAAAAAACTCTTTCAGCAAATACTGGTTGAGTTAATCCAAGTTTTTTTAACCAATCTTTTAAAAGTTTTTGTTTTTCTTTTAATTCAGTATTCATATTGTCTCTAATTGTCCCTTTTACTTATTTTATACTTTCATCAACCTAAACATCAGTTTAGAGTTCAGTTTAAAGGAGCCAAAATGGCAAAGTCAAATCCAATGACTAAATCGGCAGCTGCAAGAATTCAATCAAATGCAGCTAAAACAAACGGAGGTGGTGCACCTAAGGGTCACTTCGCAGGTAGAGCACAAGCTGCTGCAACAAAAAACTCTTCAAAAGGTGGTAAATAAAATGGCTAAATCAGGAAATTGTGCACCAAATATGCCAAGCACAACTGGAAATCCATCAGGTGGTGGCAGAGGAAACTGCCCAAGTAAATGATTATTTACTTAAATGATAAAACAAGCTAAAGCTTGTTTTATCTACATTCTTTTGCTTTATTTTCAAATATAATTAAAAACTCATCTTGATTTTTTTTAAATTCATCATAATCATAGTTTTTGATAGTCTTAGAAAATGCACAAACACATATTTCTTTTTTATGTCTTATTCTTGATGTTCTTAATGGTTCATTGTACGATGATATACAATTTTCAAGAATAGAATGCTCCACACTCATTGGATATCTATTTGTATCAAAATGTTCAGTTATTTGATGTCCTCCAAAAGCTCCAATTATCATAGCTGTTACTGTTCCAATTAGTGGCTCTTTAAATTTTTCATATTTTGTCTTCGTTAATGGTTCTTTACAATGTTTACATTTAATTTCAGATGATAATTTTATTGTATTTTCTTTATCACAATTTGGACAATTAATATTTAATGTTTCTACTTTTTCTTTTTTTTCTTTTGACATTATCTATTTCCTTTGGTATGCAACGGGGGGGGCGCGGATGAGTGACAACTTCATTAGAAAATTTTTAGTTTCCGATGGAGTTGTTCACTCCTCCCGCTTGTTGCCTGGCGCTGTAGCGCCGGGGAACTAGCGTGTATTCAGCTAGCGCCCCCGTAGCCTAGGCAAACTAGAGGGCGAGGCTACTATTTATAAACACACATTTTACGTATTTCTTCCCTAAAAGTCAATATTAACAATACAGATTTTTGTGTGTTAATTGGAGAATTTTGGCAGTAACATGCAAAATGTTCCTTAATCGAAATGGAAACGGGAGCAAACGTTAAAAAATTTTAGCAAAAAAATAACAAAGCAACTCCTAAAGCTCTTTGTATGCCTCCTCTATACTTTCCTTTTTCCCATAAATAACCAGATAAACCGCAGCATTGAACTTTGCCAGTTTTATAAACTCTTCACTTGGGTTTGTTAGCTGAGCGAGTGATTCTTCAAGAGTGATGTTTTCCCATGACTTTTCATAGTTGATGCCAAAAGCATGCGGGTCGATGATGTGCTGTTTTATCTCGCCGTTTTGGGCTATCCACATATGCCCCTTGCTAAAGAGTTCCGGTGTGCCTTCATTGCCCTGAACGAGTGCGAAGCGTCTGTACTTTTCGCCAAATATCTCTACATACTTCTTGACATAGGGTTTGTGAAAGACGCCTGTTATGGCCACTTCACTTTGTGAGACTCCGGGAAGCTTCTCTATGGTATTAAAAGCGGTTCTAAGCCCAAGACGCATACGTATCTCAGTAAGATCGCTCATCTCTTTTAGGTACTCTTTTCTGTCGAAAAACTTGACGTTTTTTGGAGTAGTTATATTTTCCACCACCTCTTTGGTCGTTATGCCCCCTTTGGCAGGCTGAAGTTTGTCGCCATAGACAACGAGGTTGATACCCTCCTTTTCCAAAAACTGCGCTACAAGCGGAAAGATGTACGGGTTTCTTCGCTTCCCATCAAAAGGATAGCCTAGCTCGATGGAGTTCTCCACTTTTTGAAAGTGTGTCAGCTCATCGCACGCAGCTATAGCACCTTTAAACTCCTCTATGGTTTCAGGCTTTAGTCGCCAACCAAGCAAGAAAGCCGCTATCTGCTCGCTGTATGGCTCTTGCTTGAGGATTTGTGTCATCATATCTTTGGCTTCTTCGAAGCTTAGATCTCTGTTGCTCTTTGGGCCCGTTCCCACTGCGTGGATATATTTTGAAAATTCCATTATCTTGTCTGTCCGTTTCCGTAAATCTTATACTTGTAGGTTGTAAGACCTTCTATGCCCATAGGTCCACGTGCGTGGAGTTTGTTCGTACTGATACCCACTTCCGCACCAAATCCAAACGCCCCGCCGTCTGTAAAGCGAGTCGAAGCATTGACATAGACTGCTGCCGCGTCGATGGCATTTAGAAACTTCTCGGCTGTTGTGATGTTTTCGGTAATGATCGCTTCAGAGTGTCCCGAACCGTAGCGATGGATGTGAGTTATAGCCCCATCTACCCCGCCAACAAGCTTTATACTGAGTGTGTTGGCAAGATACTCTGTATCATAGTCCTCTTCGGTAGCTGAATCTACCTCTATGATCTCCTGCGTAGCGTCACAACCTTTTAGCTGTGTATTGAACGCATCGAACTCCGCTTTAAGTTTTGGGAGTATCGCTTGAGCTATCGCTTTATCGACAAGGAGTGTTTCCATAGCATTACACACACCAGGACGCTGACATTTGGCATTGATGGCTATTTTGACTGCTTTGTCAAAATCGGCGTCTTTGTCTATATAGGTGTGGCACAATCCCTTGTCATGCTTGACTACCGCCACAGTAGCGTTATCGTTGACAAAGCGTACAAGCCCCTCCCCGCCTCTTGGGATGATAAGATCGACATACTTATCCATTTTGATAAGCTTCGCTACACCCTCCCTGGAGCTGTCAGGCAGCAGCGAGATCAGCTCTTTTGGGAGGTTGTTGCGCTCTAGTACCTTTTGGAGCACATCGGCGATGGCACGGTTAGAGTTCTCCGCCTCTTTGCCGCCTTTGAGCACACAGACATTGGAACTTTTAAAGCAAAGTGCCGCTGTATCGCTGGTAACATTTGGGCGCGACTCGTAGATGATACCGATAACCCCTATAGGGATCGTTACCTTCTCGATCTTCAGCCCATCTTCGGTTACCCAGCCATCAAGCACGCGACCAACTGGCTCTTTAAGCGCGGCTATCTCTTCGACCGCTTTTGCCATAGCCTCAACACGCTTTTCATCCAAAAAGAGTCTGTCTTTTAACGCTTCACTGAGCTTGTTTTTTGTTGCATCAACCATATCGAGCGCATTGGCTTCGAGGATGTTGAGCGTATTTGCTCGCAAAGCCTCTGCCATCTCTTTGAGGATGCGTACTTTCTCAGCTCCGCTGATCTCCGCTAAAACTCTGCTGCTCTCTTTTGCTTTTTCTAAAAACTGTTCCATTTTTCCCTCTTGCTTAAGTTTAAGTAATTATACTATACAGCCAGTAAATCCGCTATGGAGTCAAGTACCAAATCAGGCTCAATTCCGCGCTCTAAATCTTTAGGAGAGAACTTGCCGGTTTTGACAAGTACCCCTTTTATACTCGCATCCTGCGCACCTTTGATGTCTCCCTCCATATCATCCCCTATCATAATGCACTCTTCAGGTTTCACCCCCATATCTTTACAAGCCAGATGAAAAAACTCACGGCTTGGCTTGCCAAGTATGCGGGCTTCTTGCATCGAAGCGTACTCCAATGCCGCTACAAAGCATCCCGCATCCATACTTAGCCCCTCTTTGTCTTGAAAGTAGCGGTTTTTGGCTATGGCGACAAGCTTGCTGCCTGCATGCAGTTTTCTAAAGGCGGTATTGAGATTTTTGTAGCTGAAGTTCTCCTGCGCATCCCCGACGATGACATACTCCTCTTTTTCATACTTCAAATCATCGAAAAAAGAGCGTGCCTCGTCTGTAAGCAAAAAGTAGGCGTTTGATCGCTGCTGCTGCAAGAACATCTTGGTAATATCCAGTGCGGTAATCACCTCGCTTTTCTCAATATCAAATCCCAAACTACGCAGCTTTTGCACTACTCCCTCGGATGTTTTTTGCGTCGTATTTGTCAAAAAGCGGATGGGATAGTGCTTTTTGATCTCTCTTACCACTTCGACCGCACCAGGGATGGCTGCATCACCGGTGTAAAGCACTCCTCCTATATCGCATAGGATCGCTTTATATTGCAATGTTTTCATACTGCACCTCCATTTAGTGCGCTGTATGATATTATAACAAATTCAAATACACAGTCTTTGCACTATATTTTTGTACAATAGCAGCAAAAATTACCAAGGATACCAATGAAAGAGAAACGAACATTTCAAGTCCAAAATGTCAAGTGCGAAGGATGTGCCACGACACTAATAAACAAGCTCGCAGATCAGTTTGGCTCTATCGAAGTGGGTCTCACCAAGATGCCAAGAGAGATAACACTTAAGATCGAAGAAGAACACATCCCCAAACTCAAAGAGGCACTAAAAGCACTTGGATACCCAATGGCGGATGAAAAGCTCGGCTTTTTCGAAAACACCTCAGCCCAGGCAAAAAGCTTCGTCTCCTGCGCTATCGGAAAAATCGAAAATTCAAAAAATTGACATATGTAAGATATATTTGTATAATATCTACAAATATATAAAAAGGAGGGAGACGTTATGATCACTATAAATGTCAGCGATGTCGTGAAAAAGCCCTCATATGTTACCAAACCGACCGATATTACTTTTATCGAAGATGGGAAAAAACATATAACCAAAAGTGTCATCCTCCCTTATGATCTCTATGAACGCATCAAAGAGAAGATCGAAGACGAGATCTATCTCTACAACAATAAAAAAGCACTCTCGAAAAAGGCGTATGATGATTTTTTAGAGATTGAACCAGTAGTGGAGGATCTTCAAGATTGAAACGCGGTGAGATCTATCTTGTCAACTTTGGCAAACGATACAACAGCGAATTTGGAAAAATCCGCCCGGCACTTATCATTCAAAACGATGTAGCCAACAGAAACATTGACAAGGTTGATTTCAAAGGGGTTTCTATGCTGCCATTAACGACAAATCTCACAGGTGGAGATCTGCGTGTACGCATCGAAAAACGGGACAATCTTAAAAAAACAAGTGAAATCTGCATCAACGAAATATGCACACTTGACCAAAGCCGCATCGATCTCGATACCGTTCTCACACAACTAACAGAAAACGAAATGAACGAAGTAAACCAGAAACTAAAAAAGCATCTTGAGATATAAAGGAATACCATGAAAACACTCACATTTATCGGAAACGGCAATATGGCACTCGCCATTGCCAAAGGACTTGTCGGCAAATATGATATAGAAGTTGTCGGACGTAATGAAGAGAAACTCAAAAAGTTTCAACAAGAGGTCGGAGGAAATATCAAATATTTTTTGCTTGATTCATTCAATATCTCAAATAAAAATATCATTTTAGCCGTCAAACCAAATAATCTTGAAGAAGTTAGAGCAAAGCTTGATGGCAAGGCAAATGTCATCTACTCCGTCCTTGCCGGTACACCTATAGAAAAGATACAAACGCACATCCAAAGCGATGCAGTCGTGCGCGCCATGCCAAATCTTGCAGCAAGCCTGCAGGCTTCGATGACGACACTTACAGGAGATGAAGATTACAAAGAAGAGGCACTTGAGATCTTCAGTGCTATCGGAGAAGCGCTCTGGCTTGGAAGTGAAAAGGAGCTTGATATCGCCACAGCACTTGCAGGCAGCGGTCCAGCCTACCTTGCACTTATCGCCGAAGCGCTTGCTGACGGAGCTGTCAAACAGGGGCTTAAACGCGCAGATGCTACAAAAATCACAGAAGGGCTCTTTAACGGCTTTGCCAAGCTGCTACAAACTACTCATCCTGCTCTGCTCAAAGATGGAGTGATGAGCCCAGGCGGCACAACAGCGGCAGGCTATGCCGCACTCGAAGAAGCTGGAGTGAGAAACGGCTGTATGCAGGCGATCGAAGCCGCTTATAAAAGAGCTAAAGAGCTTAGCTAAGCAACGATATCTATCGCTTCGTTGCCCTCTAACGCTTCAAGGATATTGTTACTCACTCTTATAGAGGATTCAATCACAATATCTTTGAGCTTGGAGCTGATGCGAACTCTCAGCTCTCTATTACCAGGGTTTTGCCGTACAACTCTGTAGAGGTCTTCAAGTACTTTCTCGCCCATATCGAGCTTGACAACAAGTTCAAGTGGGCTTTGCGGTTTTTCCTCTATCTGGGTTTTGACCTTTTTGGACTCTTTTTTCGCCTCTTTGAGTGTCATGAGTTTTGTTACCCCTATACGTGTAAACATCTCGGTATGGGTGATCTTGGCTTTGATGGCTATAGGCTGCTCCAAGTCCATCTCTTCAAGCTGTTTGAGTCTGTCTTCAAAAAGCATGATCTCTAATGATCCATGCAAGTCCATAAGGGTCATAATACCAAAAGTATTACCCTTTTTGGAGACTTTACGTTGTATCTCTTCGACTTTACCGACAAAAATCGCACTACTACCGTCTTTAATATTTTCAAGATCGGACGATAGCGTATAATTGATCTTTTCTAATTCCTCTCTAAACTCATCGAGAGGATGTCCCGATACATAAA
>JALWLR010000067.1 GCA_027084065.1 Helicobacteraceae bacterium
CTTTTGGTATAGCCAAAGGTAAGGTTGCGAACTTCTAAAATATTTTTCACTCTGGTTTGTTTACCTGATGGTAGAGTTTTGTCAGCTCTTTGTAAAGCTCGTCGGGTTTGATGTTTGGATTTTCTTCTAGGAGTTTTTGCATCCAGACATTGTCCTCTTCGCCGTTCCATGTTTTTATGTAGCTTCCCTCTTTGTAGCCGTTGTCTTGACGAAACTGGTTAAGAACGTTTTTACCTATGTAGAGCAGGTAGAGTGAGTGCAGATTAAGACCACTCATAGAAACAAGTTCGAAAAAGTGTTCAAAGAGTGCATCGAGGTCGAGTTTTTGCAATGAAAGTACGTCACGCATGATGTCCTCTATCTTACTCATGATGAGCTTTTGCTCTTCAAAGCGAGCATTGTTGTTATTTATAAGAGAAAATGCCTCCATATCGGCGATGTGAATGGCTATCTCTTCAATGCCGCCTAGCATCTCATGATGGTAAAATTCAATCGCCAGGCTCATAATGAAGTGCCATACGTCCACAACCTCTATTTTGAGGTTTTCCCAGTCGGGTTCGGCATCGATGGCTTTCCAGTGCTTCCATGGAAAGGAGTCGATCATCTCCGCACTTTCCATATAGATGCAGCGTTTCCAGTTTATTTCTTTCCCGTTTTTTGTTACACCCTCGATCCATTTTTCACCGTTTGTGGCGTTGTTGAGCTGGTTTTGCAGTTGGAGCATGAGCAGGATTTTGTCCATTGTGTTATCACTTTTTCAAAATTTTGAAGTTATTATACCTATTTATGATAAAATTTTTAGCATGAATACACCGCAAAGAATCAACTGCAGAAAATGTGCCTATTTTTTCGTGACATGGGAGAGCAATCAGCCTTACGGATGTAAAGCGTACGGTTTTAAAGGGCGGCTGATGCCCTCTATTACGGTTAAAAAAAGCAGCGGTAGAGAGTGTCAGCTTTTTACGCCGAAACATTAAGATGAAAAAAGCTTTTTTTCTCTTTTTATTTTCTCTTTTCTTGCATGCAAGCGAACTGTATACCATGCTTGGTGTCAATGCTGAAAAAACAGCTTTGGATGAGGGGAGGGGCATCTCTTTTGGATGGGGTGTGAAAAGTGTTTTTGAAAATTCGTGGTTTGTGGATATCGGCTTTTTGTTTGGTTACAGCTATATCGGACGAGACAATCGGTACCGATACGGCTTCGATTGTAAAAGCGGATATAAACAAGACGGCGTGCAAATTTTCGCTCTTGTCTCGGGCATTATGCAAAACTACAGTGTCTATAACTCCGCAGGCTTTGGCTATGGCGGTGGAGTCGAGTACAGATTTAAGGGATCAAGTTTGGGAGTTGGCAGCGCTTTAAGACACTACGATATGACGTCGGAGGTCAAGGAGTACGGTTTTGATTTGATGCAGTTCTATTTTGTATACTATCTGCATTGAGTATGATTTTCTTTCCAAATCCAAGACGATTGTCGGTTAGTTTAAAACGACTTGGAGTGAGTTGCCAG